>DLBH01000002.1 GCA_002494165.1 Lachnospiraceae bacterium UBA7026
AACGGCAGCGGCAAGCACAACAACTGGTCCATGGCTACGGACAGCGGCCAGAACCTCCTGTCTCCGGGAGAGACCCCCTATGAGAATGCCCAGTTCCTCCTCTTCCTCTGCGCAGTAATCAAGGCAGTGGATGATTATCAGGACCTGCTCCGGCTGGCAGTGGCCACCGCCGGCAACGACCACAGGCTGGGAGCCAACGAGGCGCCGCCGGCCATCATCTCCATTTTCCTTGGCGATGAGCTGACCGCCATCCTGGATGCCATCGAGAAGGATGAGCCCTACAAGGGGACCAAGAAGAAAATTATGAAGTTGGGTGTTGATGTTCTTCCCGCATTTCCAAGGGATAACACGGACCGTAACAGGACATCACCCTTCGCTTTCACCGGCAATAAATTCGAGTTCAGAAGCCTGGGTTCCTCCAACAGTATCGCCTGCGCCAACATGATGCTTAACGCAGCCGTGGCAGAATCCCTGAAGATCTACGCCGACCGGCTGGAGGGGGCAGAAGACTTCGAGCAGGCCCTCCACGATATGATCCGCAAGACCATCGCCGACCACAAGAGAATTCTTTTCAACGGCAACGGCTACGGTGAGGACTGGATCGAGGAAGCCACCAAGGTCAGGGGCCTTAGCAACTACCGGACCACGCCGGACTGTATGCCTCACCTGCTGGATGACAAAAACGTGAAAATGCTGACAGAGCACAAGGTATTTACCCATGCGGAGCTGGTATCCCGCTGTGAGATCATGCTGGACAACTACTGCAAGCAGGTCCACATCGAGGCCAACACCATGATCGACATGGCCTACCGACAGATTCTTCCGGCTATCACTGCTTATGCCGACAAGCTTTCCGTGACCGTATCAGCAAAGCTGGCTGTAGCCGGTGACCTGGCCTGCTCCTATGAACGGTCGGTAGTATCCAGACTTTCCTCCCTGGCCGACGAGATCTACTGCAGGGCCGGCGACCTGGAAAAGGCCATCCTCAAGCTGGAAGATGCGGCCAATATCATTGAGGAGAGCGAGATGATCCGGGATAGCCTCCTGCCCAAGATGGGTGAGCTGAGGGCAGCCGTTGACGAAGCGGAGACCCTGGTAGCCTCTGACTGCTGGCCCTTCCCGTCCTACGGCGACCTGCTCTTCAGCGTCCGTTAGGAAAAGGGAAAGAGCCTTTGCTAATTGAAATGAGACAGAAGAAGGAGGACCTGCTATGTGTTCAATTATGACCTGGTGCGGCAGAAGTGCACAGGAGAGTGCCTTTGTGAAGGCTCTTGACCAGACGACTTCAAGAGGGCCGGACGACAGGAGAATTATAGAGATTGGGGGAGGACTGATGGGCTTCCGCCGCCTCTCCATCATGGGACTGACCCCCGAGGGCATGCAGCCTTTCCAGCTCCATGACTGCGCGGTAGTCTGCAACGGAGAAATTTACGGCTTCAAGGCTCTCCGGGATATGCTGATAGAGAAAGGCTATTCCTTTAAAAGTGACAGTGACTGTGAGATTATCCTCCCCCTTTATTTTGAGTATGGGACTGATATTTTTAAAATGCTGGATGCGGAATTTGCCTGTGTCATCTATGATGGCGCCAAGGACTCCTGGATTGCGGCCAGGGATCCCATCGGCATCAGGCCCCTCTACTACTGCTATGACAGGGAAGGAACCATCATCTTTGCCAGTGAGCCCAAGAACCTGGTCAGCCTCACAGAAGGAAGGATTTTTCCTTTCCCTCCCGGCTACTATTACCAGGACGGAGAGTTTATCTGCTACTGTGATATCGCCAGGACTAAAAGGGTTTGTAAAGACGACCTGGAGACAGCCTGCGGTAAGATCAAAGACAAATTAATCAAAGGTGTGGAGAAAAGGCTGATCGCCGACGCCAAGGTAGGCTTCCTCCTCTCAGGCGGCCTGGATTCCTCCCTGGTCTGCAGCATCGCAGCCAGGAAATGCAAAAAGCCCATCAAGACCTTTGCCATCGGTATGGAGACCGACCCTATCGACCTGAAATACGCCAGACAGACGGCCGACTTTCTGGGGGCCGACCACACGGAGGTTATCATCACAAAGGAGGATGTCCTGAATGCCCTGCCTAAGGTGATCCACCTGCTGGGCACCTATGACATCACCACCATCCGGGCCAGCATCGGCATGTACCTTTTGTGTAAAGCGATCCATGAGCAGACCGATATCCGGGTCATCCTGACCGGTGAGGTTTCCGATGAGATTTTCGGTTATAAATACACAGATTTCGCTCCTTCTGCCCGGGCCTTCCAGGAGGAGGCAGAGAAGAGGGTAAGAGAGCTGCATATGTACGATGTCCTTCGGGCAGACCGCTGTATCTCCGTCAATTCCCTGGAGGCCAGGGTTCCCTTCGGTGACCTGGACTTCGTGAGATACTGTATGTCCCTGGATCCGGAGATGAAGCGCAACCATTACAACAAGGGTAAGTACCTGCTCCGCCATGCTTTTGAGGGAGAGGATTATCTGCCCGACGAGATCCTTTTCAGGGAGAAAGCAGCATTTTCCGATGCTGTAGGCCACTCCATGGTGGACTACCTTAAGGAGTATGCCGAGCAGAAATATACCCAGGAGGAATTCGAGGCAGCCTGTCACAAATACCTCCATGCCCGGCCCTTTACCAAAGAGTCTCTCCTTTACCGGGAGATCTTTGAGGACTATTATCCGGCCCAGGCCCAGATGGTCAAGGACTTCTGGATGCCCAACAAGGACTGGGAAGGTTGTAACGTGGACGACCCCTCAGCCCGGGTTCTCAAGAATTACGGAGCCAGCGGCGTCTGACCTTATCCGCAGCCGGACAGATGAAAAGCTTGTGCCTGATAGCGTCTGGGGACAGGTCTGATCCGGGTAGCGTCTGGGGGCAGGCCAGATCTGATAAACGTCCGGACAGGTGAAAAACTAGCGGCCGGGGACGTATTTACTGGAGGCAGCTGATCAGAAAAACTGCGGAACTGAGAAAGAAGAAAGCATAAGAAGGAGATTGAAGAAAGGAACCGAAAAAGGAGACCTAAGAAAGAGGCATAAGGTAGCAGCCTTTAGGGATAAGACAGCTGCCTGCTTCGGAGAAAAGAAGAATTACGGGTAACTGTAGATAAATTAAAGAGAAAACGGATGAAATAACCATGATGCCGGCCGGGGTAACCGGGCCGGTCATGGTGTGTCTTGGGAAAACTAGTTTTTTAAGGGAAAACTGGATGTGAAAGGCTGAAAGGGAGGAAGCTATGGCAAAATATGTGTTTGTGACCGGCGGTGTTGTGTCCGGTCTGGGAAAAGGAATTACAGCGGCATCTTTGGGCAGACTGCTCAAGATGCGGGGGCTTAAAGTGGCTTCCCAGAAGCTGGACCCCTATATGAATGTGGATCCGGGAACCATGAGCCCCTTCCAGCACGGGGAGGTTTTTGTGACCGACGATGGGGCTGAGACCGACCTGGACCTGGGCCACTACGAGCGCTTTATCGATGAGAACCTGACCCATTATTCCAACCTGACCAGCGGCAAGGTCTATTGGAATGTCTTGAACCGGGAACGGAAGGGAGAGTATCTGGGCCAGACTGTCCAGGTCATCCCCCACATCACCGATGAGATCAAGCATTTCATCTATATGGGAGCAAAAAAGACGGAAGCGGACGTCATGATGATAGAGATTGGAGGAACCATCGGAGACATTGAGGGCCAGCCCTTCATCGAGGCCATCCGCCAGATCTCTTTGGAGCAGGGCCAGGAAAACTGCCTCTTCATTCATGTAACCCTGGTGCCCTACCTGAGCGGGTCTGACGAGCATAAGTCCAAGCCTACCCAGCACTCAGTCAAGGAGTTGCAGGCCATGGGTATCCATCCGGATATCATTGTAACCCGGTCGGACCTGCCCTTAGAGCAGAGTATCAAGGACAAGATTGCCCTTTTCTGTAATGTTAAGAAAGATTGTGTAATCGAAAACAATACCCTAGACTGCCTCTATGAGGCACCCCTCATGCTCCACCGGCATGGTCTGGACATGGTGGCCTGCCGGGAGCTGGGCCTGGAGGGGGAGATGACGTCGGGCCTGGCAGCCTGGGAGGATATGGTAAGACGGATCCACAACCTGTCCGGCCATACCAGGATTGCCATCGTTGGGAAATATGTGGGGCTCCACGACTCCTACCTGTCAGTCCGGGAGGCCCTCTACCATGGCGGCTATGAAAATGATACGGAGGTGGAGGTGCTCTGGGTGGATTCCGAGTTCCTCACCAGGGAAAATATAGAAGATCAGCTGGGTCAGGCTGACGGCATCCTGGTGCCCGGAGGTTTCGGTGACCGGGGCATCGAAGGCATGATCCTGGCCTGCCAGTATGCCAGGGAAAGGGATATCCCCTACCTGGGCATCTGCCTGGGCATGCAGGTATCGGTCATCGAATATGCCCGCAATGTCCTGGGCCTTACGGATGCCAACAGCCGGGAGTTCGCCGAGACCGGCAAGCACTGTGTCATCGACCTGATGGAAGACCAGCTGGCAGTCATACGCAAGGGCGGAACCATGCGGCTGGGAGCCTACCCCTGCAAGGTATATCCGGGGACCCTGCTGGAGAGAGCCTATGGGGAGGCGGAGATCTCCGAGAGGCACCGGCACCGGTTCGAGTATAACAATGCTTACCGGGACCAGCTGGTGGAGGCAGGCCTTTGTGTCTGCGGAACTTCCCCCGACGGAGAGCTGGTGGAGGCCGTGGAGGTCTCAGCCAACCGCTGTCATATCGGCGTCCAGTTCCATCCGGAATTCAAGTCCAGACCGGACAAGGCCCACCCCTTGTTCAGAGAGTTTATAAAGGAGGCAAGGAAATAGAATGGCTATACATGAGGAATGCGGAGTATTTGGAATCATCGGGCCGGTCAACCCGGCCATAGCCAAGGAGGTCTATCACGGCCTTTATGCCCTCCAGCACCGGGGTCAGGAGAGCTGTGGGATCGTGGTCAATGACGATGGTATCTTTGCGGCTCACAAGGACCTGGGCCTGGTGGGAGACGTCTTTTCCGAGCAGCTGCTGTCCTCTCTTCCCGGGGGCACCATGGCCATAGGCCATGTGAGATACGGGACCACCGGCGGCAATACCAAAAGTAATATCCAGCCCATGGTAGTCAGTCACCAGAAGGGGAATCTGGCCCTTGCCCACAATGGCAACCTGACCAATTCCCTGGATCTTCGTGACTCTTTAGAGCTTTCAGGGGCTATTTTCCATTCCACCAGTGACACGGAAACCATCTGCTATATGATTACAAGAGAAAGATTAAAGACATTCAGCATCGAGCAGGCTGTCCTTGCGGCGGTAAAGCACCTCAAGGGGGCTTATAGCCTGGTCATGATGTCGTCGACAAAATTACTGGCGGTTCGGGACCCCATGGGCTTCCGGCCGCTTTGCTATGGAAAGAGGGAGGACGGCAGCTATGTGGTGGCTTCGGAAAGCTGCGCCTTAGACGCCGTGGGGGCCTCCTTTGTCAGGGACTTAGAGCCCGGGGAAATGCTTGTCTTTTCCATGGAGGCAGAGGAGGACCAGCCCCGGTCCTATAGGGACCACTGTGGGTCCAAAGCCTCTCCCTGCATCTTCGAATATATTTATTTTTCCAGACCGGATTCGGTGATCGATGGCATTCCGGTCCATGACACCAGAGTCAGGGCAGGGAAAATCCTGGCCAGGGAGCACGCGGTCAGGGCCGATGTGGTGGTAGGGGTCCCCGACTCCGGCCTGGATGCGGCCCTGGGTTACGCCCTTGAGAGCGGCATTCCCTATGGGATCGGCCTGGTTAAAAACAAGTATGTGGGCAGGAGTTTCATCGCTCCTTCCCAGGACCAGAGGACTGATACCGTCAGAATAAAACTAAGCCCGGTCAGGAGTGTCCTGGCCGGCAAGCGGGTTGTACTCATCGACGATTCCATCGTCAGGGGCACCACCAGCAGGAGGATTATCAACATTTTAAGGGAGGCGGGAGCCAAAGAGATCCACCTGCGGATCTCTTCCCCACCCTTCCGCCACCCCTGCTTTTACGGGGTGGATATTGATTCGGAGGAAAACCTGATTGCCAACCATCATTCCGTAGAAGAGATCGCAGACATGATCGGGGCTGACACCCTGGGCTTCCTGCCCATAGAGAGTCTGGGGGAAATGAGCGGCTGCCCATCCTTTTGCAGTGCCTGCTTTGACGGCATTTACCCGGCCGGCATTCCGGCGGATCCCAGAAAAGACAGATTTGAGAGAAAGCTTTCGGAGGCAAGAAAATGATTTACCGGGGAAAAGAAAGAAAATTAATCATGGCTGACGGCAGCCAGTACTATGGCCAGGCCTTTGGCCGGGACCAGGGAAGCCAGGTCTGCGAGCTGGTCTTTAACACATCGCCGGTGGGATATCAGGAGATCCTGTCGGACCCCTCCTACACAGACCAGTTTGTGGTCATGGCCTACCCCCTGATCGGCAATTACGGGATCAATGAGGATGACTACGAGACCCTGCGGCCCAGCATAGGAGGCATGGTGGTCAGGGACTACAATGACAGACCCTCTAATTTCAGGTCCGGTATGACCCTGTCTGCTGTCATGAAGGACTTGGACATCCCTGGTATCACCGGCCTGGACACCAGGGAGCTGGTCCGGAAAATCAGAAAAGAAGGAACCCAGAAGGCCCTGATCACCGACGCGGATACCCCTCTGGAGGAGGGCCTTAAGCAGCTTCGGGAAACAAGCCTTCCCAGAGATGCCGTGGTCAGGGTCAGCAGGGACCACAAGGAAAGATACATTAACATGGATGCCCGCTATCAGATTGCGGCCATAGATTTCGGCATGAAGGAGAATATCATCCGGTCCCTGGTCAGCAGGAAATGCAGCGTCACCGTATTTCCCTGGAATGTGACGGCAAAAGACCTGGCCGCCTGTAAGCCGGACGGCATTTTCCTGTCCAACGGGCCCGGTGACCCCACCAATGTTCCGGAGGCCATCGACCTGGTCAGGGAACTTAAGGGCCGCTATCCCATCTTCGGCATCTGCCTGGGCCACCAGATCATCTCCCTGGCCTGCGGGGCCAGGACCTATAAGCTCAAGTTCGGTCACCGGGGCGGCAACCATCCGGTTAAAAATCTGGCGACCGGCAGGATAGAGATCACCTCCCAGAACCATTCCTACGCGGTGGATGAGGGCAGCCTGGCCGGGACCGGTCTGGTGGTCACCCACAGGAATCTTTTAGACGGCACCGTGGAAGGAGTCAGGGGGGAGAGGGACCGGATTTTCAGTGTCCAGTACCATCCGGAGAGCGCACCGGGACCTCACGACAGCAGCTATCTTTTTGATGAATTCCTTAAGCTGATGGATTAGGGTCCGGTGAGATGCAGGAATAAGAAAGGCAGGCTAGAGCAAGGCGGATCTGTCCTGACCAGCCTTGAAAGCAGCCAATGGCAGCTGAGGGAAAGCAGCAATGGAAATATGAGAGGAAAATGTCATGCCTAAAAGAACTGACTTAAAGAAAATACTTGTGATTGGCTCCGGACCCATCGTCATAGGACAGGCGGCAGAGTTCGATTACGCGGGAACCCAGGCCTGTCTGGCCCTCAAGGAAGAAGGTTACGAGGTCATCCTGTGTAATTCCAACCCGGCCACCATCATGACTGATAAGTCTGTGGCAGACCGGGTCTATATGGAGCCCCTGAATCTGAAATATGTGGCAAGGATCATCCGGACGGAGAGACCGGATGCCATCCTGCCGGGAATCGGCGGCCAGACCGGCCTCAACCTGGCCATGGAGCTGGAAGAGAAGGGCATCCTGGCTGAGTGCCGCTGTGAGCTTCTGGGAACCGACTCGGCTTCCATCGCCATGGCCGAGGACCGGGAGCAATTCAGAGACCTCTGCCTGAGACTGGGGGAGCCGGTCCTGCCTTCCATCGTGGTTCACAGCCTGGAGGAGGGAAAGGCAGCAGCCAGAGAGATCGGTTATCCTGTGGTCCTCCGTCCCGCCTTTACCCTGGGCGGAACCGGCGGCGGCTTTGCCAATAATGAGAAAGAATGTGAAGACTTGCTCAAGGCCGGCCTGGAACTTTCCCCTGTGGGGGAGGTCCTGGTGGAAAAGAGCGTAAAAGGTTATAAGGAGATAGAATACGAAGTGATCCGGGACGCCAATGATACGGCTATCACCGTCTGCAATATGGAAAACCTGGATCCGGTGGGCATCCACACCGGCGATTCCATCGTGGTATGCCCCTCCCAGACCCTGACGGACAAGGAATACCATATGCTCAGGGACAGTGCCCTCAAGCTGATCCGGGCCCTCAAGGTGGAGGGAGGCTGCAACGTCCAGTTCGCCCTGGACCCCAAGTCCTTCCAATATTATCTGATCGAGGTCAACCCCAGAGTTTCCAGGTCATCGGCCCTGGCTTCCAAGGCCTCCGGTTATCCCATAGCCCGGGTTTCCGCCAAGATCAGTGTGGGTCTGAACCTGGAGGAGATCCCCCTGGCCAACACCCCGGCCTGCTTTGAACCGGCCCTGGACTATGTCGTAACCAAGATGCCCCGCTTCCCCTTTGACAAATTCACGGATGCGGACCAGAAGCTGGGAACCCAGATGAAGGCCACCGGGGAAACCATGAGTATCGGCAGGACCTTTGAGGAAAGTCTGCTCAAGGCCGTCCGGTCCCTGGAGGGAGGCACGGTCCATCTGCAGATGGAAAAATATAACGATGCTCCCGACGAAGACCTGTGGACCGATGTGATCGAAGGATCCGGGGACAGGATCTATGCCATAGCAGAGCTCTTAAGCAGGGGCAACTATACCAGGACCATATGGGAGAAGACGGAAATCGACCGCTTTTTCCTGGATAAAATCGCCAACATCATAGAGGAAGAAAAACTGCTGAAGGAATGCAGGCAGCTGGCCTGGGTCTGGAAAGACCAGGCTGGACCAGGGGAAGATCAGGAAGCAACGGAGGTAGGCCAGGGAGAATCGGTGACAGTCCAGGGAAAGCCGGCGGCAGGTCAGGCAGGCCCAGTGGCAGGTAAGGAAGAACCGAAGGGAGATCTGAAAAAATCAGCACCAGACCAGGCAAGGATGGATAAAGACCTGCTGGCGGCCCTGTGGTCTGCCAAGCGGATGGGCTTTTCCGATATGGCCATCGCCTATTTCTGGGAAGTGACAGAGAAGGACGTCTTCCAGATGCGCCGGCAGGAAAATATATTTCCTATATATAAAATGATCGATACCTGTGCCTCGGAATTTGAGAGCTATGTTCCTTATTTTTACTCTACCTATGAGGGAGAGAATGAGTCCATTGTCTCAGACCGGCCCAAGGTGATCGTCCTGGGTGCCGGCCCTATCCGGATCGGCCAGGGCGTGGAGTTCGACTACTCTACGGTCCATGCGGTCCAGACCATCAAGGCGGCCGGCTATGAGGCCATTGTCATCAATAATAATCCGGAGACTGTTTCGACAGACTACACCACCTCCGACAAACTTTATTTTGAACCTTTATGGATCGAGGATGTCATGAACATCATCGAGTTAGAGAAGCCGGAAGGGGTCATCGCCACCTTAGGCGGCCAGACGGCAGTCAACCTGGCCCAGCCCCTCCATGACCGGGGTGTTAAACTGATCGGAACCGACTGTGAGGCCATCGAGCGGACAGAGGACCGGGATCTGTTTGAAAAGTTACTTGCCGACCTGGGTATCCCCGAGCCCCAGGGCTATGCGGTGACCGATATTGAAGCGGGCGTCAAGGCGGCCGAGGAGATTGGTTACCCAGTCCTGGTAAGACCCAGCTTCGTCCTGGGCGGCCGGGCCATGCAGATCGTATCCAAGGAAAAGGATTTGAGACATTACCTGCAGACAGCGGTTGAGATCGATGAGGACAAGCCGGTTTTAGTGGACCGCTACATCAGCGGCAAGGAGCTGGAGGTGGATGCGGTCTGCGACGGGCAGGAAGTCTTTATCCCCGGCATCATGGAGCTGGTGGAGCGGACCGGAATTCATTCGGGAGACTCCATCAGTGTCTATCCTACCTTCAGTGTATCCGACCAGGTTAAGGAAACGATCAGGGACTACACCAGAAGGCTGGGTCTTGGCATAGGCATCAAGGGCCTCTTCAATATCCAGTTTATCGTGGATAAGGAAGACCATGTCTATATCATTGAGGTTAATCCCCGGTCGTCAAGAACTGTACCCTTCCTGTCCAAGGCCACCGGTTATCCCCTGCCGGATATCGCCACCAGGGTCAGCCTGGGCCAGTCCTTAAAGGACCAGGGGATCGAAGACCTCTGTCCCAAACCAGGGGATAAATGGTTCGTAAAGGCCCCGGTATTCTCCTTCTCCAAGCTGTCGGGCATGGACGCCTACCTGTCCCCGGAGATGAAGTCTACGGGAGAAGCCATCGGTTATGACTACAAATTGCACCGGGCCATGTTCAAGGCCCTGGTGGCTTCCGGCATCGAGATTCATAATTACGGGACGGTAATCTTTACCCTGGCTGACGAGGACAAGGAGGAGGCCCTCCCCCTGGCCAGACGGTTTTATGATATGGGCTTTAATATAGAGGCCACAACCATGACCGCCAAATATATGAAGGAGCACGGCGTGAAGACCCGGCTCCGCCATAAACTAAGCGAGGGAAGCACGGAAATCCTCGATTCCATAAAAGCCGGCTATGTCTCCTATGTGGTCAATACCCGGGCCATTCTGTCCGGTGTTCACTATGAGGACGGCGTGGCCATCAGAAGCTGTGCCAGCCAGCAGCGGGTGACCATGTTCACCTCCCTGGATACGGTCAGAGTCCTCCTGGATGTCCTGGAGGAGATGACCATCGGTGTTATGCCCATCTGAGAAAACAGCTTTTGAACAGGGAGCAGGAAAGGCATGTATCATATTTGATATAGTTAATATTTATTTATAATCTTATAATGGCAAAAAGAATATTACACTTACATGGAATAGAATACCTGGTGCGTCAGGCTATGCTGTTTACGGTAACCATTGCGGAAGGCAATATATTTACAAACAGTTGGCCATGGTAAAAGGTAACAGCTTTACCTTATGGAATCTGGAGAAGGGTCATTATTACAAATTTATTGTATTTGCTTTTAAAGAAAGCAACGGTAAAAAGATAGTGATTACCAGCAGTAAATCTATTTATATCGCCACAGCAGGAGGCAAGGCCGGCAACTACAAAGGAGTTAAGGTTAAAAAGAAAAAACTTACGCTTAAGCTGGGCGAGGTAGCCAAGATCAAAGCAAAAGCAGTTAAACCTGATGGACGTAAAGTATCTATACATAGAAAACTGAATTATGAGTCCTCGAACACAGATATTGTCAGAGTTGCAAATAATGGCAAGCTGATCGGTGTCAGCAGGGGAACCTGTTTAGTATACGTATATGCCCAGAACGGTAAAATCAAGCCAGTGATAGTCACTGTAAAATAGGTGAAGATCAGAGAAAATGATGTTTCTGAAAATGACAATATGTCTTAGGAATATTGAGAAATGATTTTCCCGCAAAATAAAACTTATTCAGGTTTGTTTAAGTAACAAGAAGCAGGCAGGTCAGTAATGACCTGCCTGCTTCTGCCCTTAAAAAATCCCGCAGGTTTTGCCTGCGGGATGATTGCCGGATTTGGAAATCCGGTAATTACTGTTATATACACGAATCGTCTTTATGATTTTTATTGATTCATATTCTAATTGACTTATACATTAGTCAGCCCTATGCACTAGTCAGCTTTATGTACTACTTGGCGACATGTATTAGTCAGCCCTATGCACTAATCGGCTTTTTGCTCTATTCTGCCATGGCCTTTATGATCTTCCTGGCGTAGGTACACTCCGGCACGATTCTGGCCTGGGCCTTCTGGGCTTCCGCTACGATCAGAAGAACCATTCTTTTGGCGATGTTCTGGTTGCGGTAGATGCTTTTAACATAAGTATGGCCTATGGTCCAGATGGGGCCCTTGACCGTGTAGGTGCATTCTCCTATCAGGTTGTCCCCGTCGTAGGCAGCGGCTCTCTGCTTACCCTTCTGGTAGACGACGGTGACCTCCCTTTTCTCGTCCACATAATCTTCATCAAAGTAGATGGTCTTGCCATCCTTTGATGCCCGGGCAGCAACTCCCCGGGCCGCGAAATAGGCGATGACAAACTCTACAACATCGGCATTGGCCTCGTCGATCGAAAAGTAAAGGCCGCCTCCGCAAGTATCGTGAATATGAAGATTAACTTTAAATTGCTCCCAGATATATTTCTTTAATTTAACTGCTTCTGAAAATGTTATGACAACCACTGGTCAACCTCCTTCTCCTTAAAGTATAGATTAAGGACATTGTACCATAAATCTCAGCTGACGGGAAGAAAGGACATGCTATTCCTGGGAATAAATAGTCCAGGATAGAGCCTGGGGAACAGCCAGGCAAGGGTGGCTGCTTATCTTGCCAAAAGGAGAGTGACTTGCCAAAAGGAGAGTGACTTGCCAAAAAGGGGAGTAGCTTTCCAAAAAGGAGAGTAACTTGCTAAAAGAGGGCATGACCTTGCCAAAAGGAAGAATGAGCAGGTTAAAAAAGAGAATGTGTCAGCTAAAGTGAAAACTACCTTGCCAAAAGAGAAAAATGTCTGGATCAAAAGAAAATGTCTTTAGGTCATGGGCTCCTTTTTATGGTAAAATTCTAAATGAAAGTATCAGATT
>DLBH01000014.1:0-2324 GCA_002494165.1 Lachnospiraceae bacterium UBA7026
TTGATCAGGGCCTGGAAACCGTTACAGATACCCAAAGCCAGTCCGTCCCTCTCATTGAGGAGTTTCATAACAGCCTCTTTAATCTTCTCGTTGCGGAAGACAGAAGCGATAAACTTGGCAGAACCCTCCGGCTCATCACCGGCAGAGAAGCCGCCGGGGAACATGATGATCTGGGATTGGTCGATGGCCCGCTCAAAGGCGTCTACCGACTCCAGGATATCCTGGGCATTGCGGTTGCGGAAGACGATGGTCTCCACTTGGGCTCCTGCCCGCTCAAAGGCCTTGGCGGAATCGTACTCACAGTTGGTTCCCGGGAATACGGGAATGAATACCTTGGGCACGGCCACCTTATTCTTAGCCACCCTGATCTCACGGCGGTTAAAGATCTTCATGGAAACATTCTGGCTCCTGTCACTGGTCTTGGTGGGGAATACCTTCTCAAGAGGCTTCTCCCAGACATCGATCAGTTCTTCCAGATCCAGCTTGACACCGTTGGGGAACTCAATGCATCTCTCGTCCATAAGCCGGCCGATCAGAGTACAGTGTACTCCGGTGTGGGCCAGGGCATCCTTTTTGATCTCAAAAAGAATAGATCCGTAGTATTTCTTATTAAGTTCTTCCAGTCTGAACTCCCGGCTCACGTCAAGACCCAGCATGTTGCCGAAAAGCATCTTGCTGATGGCCTCAATCATGCCGCCTGCCCCGATGACATAGGCGGAAACAATCTCCTCATGCCCCATCATGCGATGAACCTTATCATAGATCCTGCTGACTTCTTTATAATCCGGAATACCGTACTCATCAAAGGGTACATCCACCCGCATCAGGTAGTTGCCTGCCTTCTTGGCTTCAGGAGTAACGACATCCGCCGCATTCATATAATCCACGGCAAAGGAAACCAGAGTCGGCGGTACATCGAAGTTCTCAAAGGAGCCGGACATACTGTCCTTGCCTCCGATGGACGGAATACCCAGGCCCTTCTGGGCATTGTAGGAACCGAGGAGGGCCGCAAAGGGCTTGCCCCAGCGGCGGGGATCCTCTCCCAGCCTCTCAAAATATTCCTGGAATGTCAGGCGGATCTTGTGGAAGTCTCCTCCGGCCGCCACGATCTTGGCCACCGACTGTAATACGGCATAGATGGCTCCGTGGAAGGGGCTCCAGCTGGACAAATAGGGATCAAAGCCGTAAGACATCATAGTACAGAGATCTGACTCCTTCTCAAGGGTCGGAATCTTGGCTGTCATAGTCTGGATGGGTGTCAGCTGGGTCTTTCCTCCAAAAGGCATGGTTACAGTGGCAGCACCGATAGAACTGTCAAACATCTCCACCAGACCCTTTTTGGAGCAGACATTGAGGTCGGACAGGCCCTTGATCCAAGCCTCCCTGATATCGCTAACCTCTTCCGCCTCCTTATAATAAGGCTTCTTTTCATCAGGCATCTCTACCTCAACAGAGGTCTCCTGATGGGCGCCATTGGTATCAAGAAATGCTCTGGAAAGATTGACGATCTCCTTGCCTCTCCAGTGCATGACAAGTCTCTTCTCCTCCGTGACCTCAGCCACCGGAATAGCCTCCAGATTCTCCTCGGCAGAGTAAGCCAGGAACTGGTCCACATCCCTGGGATCCAGAACAACTGCCATACGCTCCTGGGATTCGGAGATGGCCAGCTCCGTACCATCAAGGCCGGCATATTTCTTGGGGACCTTATCCAGGTCGATCTGAAGGCCGTCAGCCAGCTCACCGATGGCTACTGACACACCGCCGGCACCGAAATCATTACATTTCTTAATAAGACGGCTGACCTCCTCGCGGCGGAAAAGCCTCTGGATCTTCCGCTCTGTGGGCGGGTTACCCTTCTGGACTTCAGCACCGCAGGTGTCGATGGACTGGGTGGTGTGGGCCTTGGAGGATCCTGTGGCTCCACCACAGCCGTCACGGCCTGTCCGGCCGCCTAAAAGAACGATGATATCGCCGGGATCTGAAGTTTCCCGGATCACATTCTTCCTGGGCGCTGCGCCGATGACAGCACCAATCTCCATTCTCTTGGCCACATAGCCCGGGTGGTAGATCTCATCTACAAGGCCGGTAGCCAGACCAATCTGGTTACCGTAGGAGCTGTAGCCATGAGCCGCCCCAGTGGTCAGCTTTCTCTGGGGCAGCTTGCCCTTCAAAGTCTCAGACAGGGGCAGGGTCGGGTCCGCACATCCCGTCACACGCATGGCCTGGTAGACATAGGACCGGCCGGACAGGGGGTCACGGATGGCACCACCCAGACAGGTGGCCGCACCACCGAAAGGCTCGATTTCTGTCGGATGGTTGTGGGT
>DLBH01000014.1:2378-19158 GCA_002494165.1 Lachnospiraceae bacterium UBA7026
GGATGGTTGTGGGTCTCATTCTTAAAACTGATGAGCCATTCCTCACTGCCGCCGTCGGTGTATTCCACCGGAACCACGATGGAGCAGGCATTGATCTCATCACTTTCTTCCATATTATCTAGGATGCCGTCGACCTTGAGCTTCTTCATACCCAGGAGGGCAATATCCATAAGACAGACATACTTGTTTCTGTTATAGCCATAGACATCGATCCGGTCCTTCAGATAGTCCCGGAAGGTCTTCTCGATCACCGGCTTGTAATAACCGTCATCAAAGCTGATCTCTTTGAGCTCAGTGGAAAAAGTAGTATGGCGGCAATGGTCGGACCAGTAGGTGTCAAGGACCCGGATCTCCGTCATGGAAGGATCCCTGCCCTCTTCCTTCTTATAATACTTCTGGATATGACGGAAATCCTTGAAGGTCATGGCCAGACCCAGAGAGTCATAAAGCTTCTTCAGGTTTTCCTTGTCAAGATCTGTGAAATTGGAGAAGATACGGACATCTTCCGGATCCTCATATTCCACGATCAGAGTTTCCGGTAGGGTCTCGTCGGTCTCCCTGGAATCCACCGGATTGATACAGTAGGATTTGATCCGGTCAAAATCCTTTTCAGAAATCTGTCCGGAAAGAACGTAGGTGGTAGCGGACCTGATCACAGGCTCCTCTGATTCATTGAGAAGCTGGACACACTGCTCCGCGGAATCGGCCCTCTGGTCAAACTGGCCCGGAAGGTACTCTACCGAGAAAACCTTGTCTCCTTCCTCCCTGGGGAAATCCCCCTCATAGATATCATCGACGGGAGGCTCGGAGAAAACCGTCACCTTGGCCTTTTCCAGGGTCTCTTCAGAAACATTTTCCACGTCATAACGAATCAGTTCGCGAACCGATGTCACGTCTTCGATTGCCAGATAATCCTTGATCTCCTGAGCGAGCTCTTTCGCCGGGATGGCGTAAGCAGGCTTTTTCTCCACATAATAACGCTTAACCTGACTCATATTCATGCTCCTTTCCTACCGGATACGATCCGGAAAACCAACTTTTCTCTGCACCTTTCTCAAGGTCTTGCCTGCGTAGTAGGCAGCCTTTTCTCCATTATTTTTAATAATCTGGTCAATGTAATCCTTATTCTTGCTCAGATCATAGAACTTCTTCTGCACCGGCTCCAGCTCAGCCACAACGGCCTCGCCAACCCTCTGCTTGAGGGCCCCATAGCCAAGACCGTCGAACTCTGCCAGGGCAGACTCCACGGAAGACTTGGTGGTGGCACAGTAGATATCAATCAGGTTGTGAATGCCTGGCTGGTCTTCATTGTAGGCGATACGTCCTTCAGAATCTGTCACCGCCCTCTTGAACTTCTTCATAATCACTGCCGGCTCATCCAGCAGCAGAATGTGGGCATTGGGGTTGGTATCAGACTTGGACATCTTCTTTGTAGGCTCCTGCAGGCTCATGATCTTGGCCCCGGTCTTACCCACATAGGCTTCAGGGATGGTAAAAACATCCCCGTAAATATTGTTAAAGCGGATTGCGATATCACGACAGATCTCCAGGTGCTGTCTCTGGTCGATACCCACCGGGACCACATCTGACTGGAAGAGAAGAATATCCGCCGCCATCAAAATGGGATAGGTAAAAAGACCACAGTTGATATTATCCGCATGTTTGGCTGCCTTGTCCTTGAACTGGGTCATCCTGTTCATCTCACCCATATAGGTAAAGCAGTTGAGGATCCATCCCAGCTCAGCATGGGCAGAAACATGGGACTGGTAGTAAATGCAGTTCTTCTCCGGATCAAGTCCGGCCGCGATATAGAGCATGAGAAGATTCCTTGCATTCTTCCGCAGCAGCTTGGGATCCTGTCTGACTGTGATGGAGTGCATGTCCACTACGCCGTAAAAGCACATGTACTCGTCCTCGATCTCCACCCAGTTCTTCAGGGCGCCCAGATAATTGCCCAGGGTTATGGTTCCTGTGGCCTGCATGCCGCTGAATAATGATTTCTTTCCATCTAACATAACAAAGTTCCTCCCATATATTTCAAGATAATTCCAGAAATGCCCGCAATTCCCGGCTCCAGATCCGGTCAGACCTGCTGACATATGACTGCATAAAATAACAGAATAAGTATATCACAGGCTTCTTTAAATAGTAAACCGTCACATTCATGAATTTTAGAGGCAAAAACCATGGTTTTTCGGAACAGCCATAAAAAAGCCTCCATCCTGTTACCCTTAAGCAATAGACAAAAATACACTCAAAAACTATCAGACATTTTCAGGCAAGATGTTTGCGGTCTATGTCAAAGAACTACCTTGCACCCCCTGACCAGAAATATTATAATCATTATTAATAATGGTTTTTTATCAATTAAAGCACGGTTATGAGGGGGTTTTCTTTTGAATCTGATTAAAGTTACCTGCGCCTGCTTCAGTCCCGGCGGCAGCACCAGAAAAGTTGTCAATGCCATCGGCAAGGCTTTTGCGGACTACCCTGTCAGCAAGATTGACCTGACCAGCTGGGAAAACAGGCAGAAAGAATATAGTTTCCATGAAAATGAACTGCTCATCATCGGCGTACCTTCCTACGGTGGAAGAGTACCCGCCCCGGTCAGGGAAGCTCTGACACGTTTTAAAGGTTTAAATACACCCGTAGTCCTCGTAGGAACCTACGGGAATGTCAAACTGGGCGATGTTCTTATGGAACTTCGCACCGACTTATTCCGGAATGGCTTTATCCCGGTTGCAGCCGGGTCCTTCATCTGTCAGCATACCTACCTGGCTGACCTGGGACGAGGCCGGCCCGACGGGGAAGATATGGAAGTCCTCCAGAAATTTGGAGCCAAACTGAGAGAGCGGCTGCGCCTTCTGGTCACCTATGCCAGCGAGCCGCTGGATCTTCCCGGCAGTTACCCCTACACCTTCCCGGAAATGGGCGAGCTCCCCTTCAAAGTTGAGACCAGCGATGACTGTTTCTACTGCATGCTCTGCATTGGCGTCTGCCCCATGAAGGCCATCAACGAGACCAACCCCAAGGAGATCAACCACTCCGCCTGCATCCGCTGCGGCGCCTGCATCAGCATCTGCCCGGCCCAGGCCAAGTCCTTCACAGACGGCCCCTTCTTCGGCCTCCAGGAGAACTATCTCCGCCAGTACTGTGAAAACCGCCAGGAGCCCTGGTATGTCATCGGCTAAAAGCCAGACTGAAGAATAAAAACGGCAAAAACAAAAGACCGGTCCCCCAAATCAATTCACACATTGACGCAAGGGCCGGTCTTTTTAATTTCATCATAACAAAAAAGCATAATTTTAAGGAGCTATTGGTCTCTAAGCTGACATCTACAACAGTGTTCCCTGAAAGTATATTTTTGAAATAGCTGACGTAGAGTAGTCAATATCCTATTGGATGTCATCAAAAGAAGCATGGCGTAAATAGCAAGGGTTTCTGAGCCTAGCTTTCGCGCCGTGAGCTTGCCCCCGACTGCGAAGCAGTCGAGTTTGCGGAAGGCGCGAATAATCTGCGACGGAAGAAAATCCTCGGTATAATTGCTTTTATTTCCTATAGATAAAAACAAGGCTGACTGGCCTTTATAGGCTATTCCTGGAAGTCGCCTCGTTCAGTGACTAATTCGTAGCCGGCAATGCGAACTCTGCCCGCCAGGCAATCCCTACACTTGTCTGCCTGATCATCTACACAGATCTTATTATCATAAAGCTCATAAAGCTTCCGGTTCTCCGTAGGAGAAAGATTAGGCATGATTACATTGGCCCCTGCCATAAGTCCCTTCTCCCGACCCAGGGGATCCAAAGTCCCCAGGGCAGTGGTAGCCGGCAGCAGACAAGACGGCAGTAAAAGGCGGATCACCGATAAAAGAGCGATGGTCAGGTCTACACTCCCTGCCTCCTCACCGGCAAAGTCCGTCTGGTGGTGGGGAATAAAGGGACCGATTCCCACCATCTCCGGCCGCAGATCCTGGAGAAACATAAGGTCATCAGCCAGGTGGTCCATGGTCTGGCCAGGAGGGCCAACCATAAAACCTGCACCCACCTGATATCCCAGGGCTTTGAGATCCCTCAGACACCTGATCCGGTTAGACAGGCTCATAGTTTCAGGATGGAGCTTGCGGTAAAGATCTTCGCTGGCTGTCTCATGACGGAGCAGGTAGCGGTCAGCCCCTGCTTCCTTCCAAAGCTTATAAGTCGGGTAATCGTGTTCACCGATTGACAGGGTAAGGGCGCATTCAGGATAAGCCTCCTTGATTCTTCTCACGAGGCAGGCAATCCTCTCTCCCGTAAACCAGGGGTCCTCCCCTCCCTGCAGCACAAATGTCCGGTAACCCAGCTGCCATCCAGTATGGCAGCAGGCCATAATTTCATCCTCCGACATCCGGTAACGGTCTAATCCCTTGTTATCCCGGCGGATTCCACAGTAGTAACAATTATTCCTGCAGTAATTGGTAAATTCAATCAGCCCCCGTGTAAAGACTTTTTTGCCATAGTAATGTTCTCTCAGGCGGCATGCTTCCAAAGCCAGCTTTTTTTTCACCTGATCCTGATCGAGAATAGCCAGCAGCTGCAGACACTCTTCCCTTGTCAGCCTGTTATTGGATATCAATCGGTCAACAACAGAATAATCCGTCATATAATCTTGTCCTCCTCCCTGAGTCCGGGAGTTTATCCTCTCTTTTAAAAATAATCAAAGCCCTTTGGTCCCAGGCAGGTCTGAAACCATTTACCTGGGCAGATCCAGTCCCAGTTATCCGGACAGACCCGGAACCATTTACCTGGGCAGATCCAGTCCCAGTTATCCGGACAGACCCGGAACCATTTACCTGAGCAGATCCAGTCCCAGTTATCCAGGCAGACCCGGAACTATTTACCTGGGCAGATCCAGGGTCTTGGGCCTCCCTACTGGGCAGATCCGGGAGCCGCCGTAGTGGCCTGGGCCGGAGCCTCTTGCCCTGGCTGTCCTGCCGCCCCACTGCCCGGTGCGGCTTCACTGTCAGTGCCGGTCACTCCCCCGGCCTCTTCCTTTTCCAGTCTTTCCTTTTCTTCGAGGGCCTTACGCTCCTCCTCTTCCTTAGCTTTACGCTCTGCTTCTTCCTTAGCCTTGCGCTCAGCTTCCTTTCTGGCCAGTTCCGCCTCATAAGCGGCCTTCTGGCCGGCCAGACTCTTCTGGTATTTCAGGTTTAAATTGGAGATATACCAGGAGGCCTCTCCATCTTCCACCTTGCTGGTCCCATAATTCATGGGATAATTCATCTCATATTTCAACTGGTAATCAGCCAGCCTGTCAGCAAAGACCAGAGCCTGGCTTCTTTTGATCTTCTGGCCGGGATTTTTGCAGAAGTCATCCGGGGCCAGACCGGCCTTCAGATAGGCCGCAAAGGCATTTTTCTCGTCCTTATTTAAAGAGTCCGCTCCCTGGACATCCTTGAGCAGAGACTTGATCTCCCTGTTCGAAAGGCTGACCGGGTAAAGGCGCTGGACCAGTTCGGCCATACTCAGAGCCGTCACACGCGCAGAACTGTTACCCAGAGCATAAGACCGGAGAGCCTTGGATTCAGCGAGATTATCAATACCCATCAGCATGACGGCCAGCTGGGTCCTGTTGATCTCTTTTCCAGGACGATAACAGCCATCTGACCCTGTGGGGAAGCAGTCCAGCTCCTGGTAGCAGCGGTAGATATTACCCAGGCCCCCGGCATAGCGGATATCATAATTACTTTTTGAAACCTGCAGCTTACCCTTACGGATTTTTTTAAAAGCAAAATCATAGAGGGACCGGATATGGCGGAAGGTAGCCTCCTTGCTCTCATCTCCAAAAAAGGCACAGATCAATTCATGACCCTCCGGGTCCATGGCCGTTGCTATAAAGACATGGCCGGCGGCATTGGTGGTTCCGGATTTGGAGCCGATCACCCGGTAATGGTCCGTGTCATAGGCTATCATGCCTCTGGTAAACCAGTTGGTGGTATTAATCTCCATGTCCATCCCTGACTCTGTGGAATAGCTGGACTTGCGGACCACATCCCGGATCAGGGGCACAGACATGGCATAGCGGGTAATAACGGCCATCTCTGTAGCCGTGGTATATATGTCGTTGTAGCCGGCACCGATATCCGAGCCGACAGGATTATCAAAATGGGTATGGGTCAGATTCAGCTCCTGACATTTTCTGTTCATAGCTTCCACACAGGCTTCCTTGGAGCCGAAAACGCCGACGGCCAGGGAGTCCGTCGCATCGGCAGCTGAGGAAAGGAGACTGATATTCAAAAGGTCCTTAAAGGTAAAAGTCACCCCGCCGGGTATGCCCAGGGCATAGGTGCCGGGGGTCGTATTATTCACGATTTCTGACTTGGTCTTAATCTTACCGTTGACGTCACCGTTCTCCACGCAGACGATGGCCGTCATCAGTTTGGTAGTACTGGCCGGGTATATCTGCTTGTTTTCATCCTGGCCAAAGAGTACCCTGCCTGAACCGGCATCCATGACCACATAGGCATGGCAGGATTTTTTAGGAGCCTTAAAAGCCTCCGTCCGGACCGGCAGCAGACAAAGCAGCAGGGTAAGCATGGTCAAAAACAACACTCTTCTTTTCTCTCTCATAGTATTCTTCTCACTCCACAATTCAGGCTGGCAGCCACTGTGCTTTTATCTTCCATGCCTTTGCACATGCTGCGTGGTCAGTTTTCTCTAAAAATGCTGTCAAAAAACCAGTCAGGCAAAGAGACCTTGCAGTCTCTTATCATCACAAAAAGACAGGTCATTGGAATCAAGGGCAGAACAGAGGCCGCCAACCATGGGGACACATTCATCCACACAGTCTTTATAAAGAGTCAGCAGGTGCTGACAAGTCACCCTGTTGCCTGCATTAATCCTGGGCTTGGCATAATGGAAAGTCACCTTTATATCCGTCCGGACCTTTTTGCCCAGCAGGGCGAGAAAATGTCTCTTGATTCCCAGAGGTGACATGAAAAGGAAGTTGATCACAATCTTCATATCGACCAGGGAAGCCCAGACCTGCCGGCTGGTCAGTTCATAGAAGGGGGCAATCAGCCGGGCCAGGCTCCACCGGGCCTTCACATGGCCTGCAGGCCTGTAAGTCCGGGGATTGAGACCGTCCTGTCTCATGAGCAGGCTGTCAAGATCTGTCTCGATCTCTGTATGGCTGATCCCGGTCTCCCGGATCCGCTTATTGATATAGGGGTGGCAGCTGCTGTCAAGCATATAATGGGTCATGAAACCTGCCAGGTAAGCCTTGGCCGCCGCCTTATCCTCCTGCTCCATAAATACGGAGAAGGCATGGCGGAAAAAGACGGCCGCCTTATCATGATGTATCGCAGACCCGCGACGGTTGACATTATTCTTTCTGAAGGCATGATAATAGAAAAGAATATCCGGTCCGTGCAGGCCGATATTATAATAATCCATGTATGGGCGGAGTTCATGGCGCAGGTCATGGTCAAGAAGCTCAAAGACCTCCCTGCCAAAGGCAAAATGTGTATAAGTAGTTGGCATGGCTCCTCCTCTCATATTTTAAGGAAGCACCCATCTCACGATTCCAGAATCAGAAAATGAATGCTTCATTAAACAGTCAATAATTAAAGTAATATAATATTAACATTTTCTTAATAATTAATCAATGTTATAGATGCAAGTAATCTTCAGCTACATATGCTTATCCTATACCCAGCAGCATTCTGGCAAAGGAGAAGTAGATGAGCAGGGATACTGCGTCGACGATGGTTGTGATGAAGGGTGACGCCATAACGGCCGGGTCAAAGCCCAGACTGTCAGCGATGATCGGCAGGGTACAACCTACCAGCTTGGCACAGATTACAGTGACAAAGAGGGTGAGGCATACCACCAGGTCTACATAAAAGGTGATACCGAAGTTGCCAAAAAGGCTCCGGTCAACAATCCAGATCTTAGCAAAATTAACGATGGCGAGGGAAAGACCGCAGAAGAAGGCAACCCTTACTTCCTTCCAGATTACCCTGGCCACGTCTGCCAGCTTGACATCCCCCAGGGAGAGGGCACGGATGATGGTGACACTGGACTGGGATCCGCAGTTACCGGATGTATCCATCAGCATGGGAATAAAGCCGGTCAGGGCCACACAGGCCGCCAGGGCCGTCTCGAAGTTGGTGATGATGATGCCGGTGAAGGTGGCACTGACCATGAGCAGCATCAGCCAGGGAATCCTGGACTTCCAGGTCTCAAAAATACCCACCTGGAAATAAGGCTTCTCTGTCGGCACGATAGCGGCCATCTTCTCGATATCCTCTGTTGCCTCGTCTTCCATAACGTCTACAACGTCATCGACGGTGATGATACCGACTAAACGGTTCTCCTGGTCCACAACAGCCATGGACAGCAGGTCGTATCTGGTGAACTGGTTGGCAACCTCCTCCTGGTCGTCGGTGGTTACACATTTAATCACATTGTCATCCATGATCTCGGCGATTCTGGTCTCATAGGAATTCATGAGCAGGTCCTTAATGGTAACGATACCCTCTAAGTGTCTCTGGGCATCTGTCACGAAGAGGACATAGATCTGCTCGGAATCCTGACCGTGGGCCCGGATATAATCAAAAGCATTAAAGACCGTCATCTCCTTCTTTAGGGCAAGGTACTCTGCGGTCATGATGCTTCCGGCCGAATCCTCAGGATACTTCAAGAACTGGTTGATCAGGCTTCTGGTCTCATGGGTCGCATTGGCCAGAACACGGCGCACTACAGTAGCCGGCAGCTCTTCCAGCATATCTACGGCATCATCCACATAGAGCTCATCTATAATCACCCGGAGCTCCCGGTCATTGACATCATTAATGATACTCTCCTGGGTATCAACAGGAAGATGGGAAAATACATCGGCTGCATTATCCTTACTCAGCATCCGGAAATAAAGGAGGGCCCGTTCATGGTCATCGTTCTCCAGTTGTTCCAGATATTCTGCCATATCAACATCATTGAGATCGTTGAGCATCTGTCTAAGTTGTCGGTACTTTTTCTCCTCAAAAAACTTATCCAGATCATCAGGTGTGAAACCGTAAGTCTCCATAAAATACTCGTTATTCACAGACCTTCCTCCTTTCCTTCCTCATTGTTTAAACTTATATTATATGTGCCGTCAGCACTAACTTAAACAATATCATTATTTTGGGAAAATGGCAATGAAAAGAGTGGCGCAAGCCTGACCAGAAATCAGGCCCGCGGACAGGCACAAACAAAAAACACAGAATAAATTTTAAAGAAATACGGAATTACAAAAGCAGCTCTGAACGAATAGGGAATCGCAAAACAAACCCTATAGAATTCAAGAAGGGCAGTACAGAGTCATGGAATATCTGTTATAATAAAAGTCACAGCCAGCAAATAAACCCAGCAGAGAAAGGAGCCGGCCATGTCAGACATTTTCCAGCAGGCCCTCAGTAATTTTGTAAAAAATTTCGGCTATGGCGACGCCATCCGCCATCTTTTCCGGCGGGGCTACTCCATCGACCGGATCCTCAGGGAATTCGACTATCCTTACTCCAGGGAGGAGCTCGAAAAAATCCGCCGGGATATGGACAAGGACCAATGAAGGTAGAAGAATACCTTGCGTTCGCCCTTTTAAACTGATATAATATTTGTCGATATGCCACAGATTCAGTGGCTTTTTGGGGCCAGGGCAGGCAGATTCCAGCCTCTCATGCCCATCAGCTGACACAGGTTTCCTCAGAGACCTTAGTATACACTCAGTCACAAAATATATATTATAGGAGGATTATCATGGGAAATGTAATCGTTGGCCAGTCAGGCGGACCTACAGCAGTAATTAATTCCAGTCTTGCAGGCGTAATCAAGGCTTCCAAGAAGGCCGGAATCGAGAAGATTTATGGTATGCATCACGGTATCGAGGGCTTCCTCAAGGAAGACCTGATCGATCTTGATGACTATATCCAGTCCACAGCAGACCTCTCTCTTTTAAAGAGAACCCCGTCAGCATTCCTGGGCTCCTGCCGTTATAAGCTGCCGGAGATCGCAGGCCATGAGGATGTATACGAGAAGATTTTCGAAATCCTTGAGAAGTATGATATCGAGTACTTCTTATATAATGGTGGAAATGATTCCATGGATACCATCAAGATGCTCTCCGACTATGCGGACCTTCATGACAAGCCCCAGAAGTTCATGGGTATCCCGAAAACCATCGATAATGACCTGCCTCTGACAGACCACTGTCCCGGCTATGGTTCAGCTGCCAAGTACATCGCCACATCCATGAAAGAGATCATCAGGGATAATGAGAGTTTTGGCGCTGCCAAACCTACTATCTGTGTCGTTGAGATCATGGGACGTCACGCAGGCTGGCTTACCGCTGCAGCTGCCCTTTCTAAGGGTCCTGACTGTTCCGGTCCTGACATGATCTACCTGCCGGAGGTAACCTTTGACGTAGATGATTTCATGGCTAAAGTTAAGCAGCTGGCCGCAGAAAAGAGCTCTGTTGTTATCGCTGTTTCTGAAGGTGTCAAGGTTGCAGACGGCAGATTCGTATGCGAGTTAGGCCAGAGCAATGACTATGTGGACGCTTTCGGCCACAAGCAGCTGTCCGGATGTGCCTCCTACCTGACCAACCTGATCACCCACGAGACCGGTCTTAAGTCCAGAGCCATCGAGTTCTCCACCCTGCAGAGATGTGCTACCCACCTATCCTCCCGCGTGGATATCGACGAAGCCTACAACTGTGGTTACATGGCTGCCAAGGCTGCCTTCGAAGGAGACACCGGCAAGATGGTTATCATCGAGAGACTTTCCGACGAGCCATATCTTGTACAGTACAAGAGATATGATATCCATGAGATCGCCAATGTAGAGCGTAAGGTTCCCAAGAACTGGATCATCAACAACGGAACTTATGTAAGTGACAGGTACCTCACCTACGCAAGTCCCCTGATCATCGGTTCTCTCCTTCCCTACTATGCCAACGGACTGCCCAAGCATCTTACCTTAAAAAACAAGGCTAAGAAGGATTGATTTTTAGGAACTAAGACTTTATAAAGTAACTAATCAAGGCCGCAAACCGGATGCAACTCCGGCCTGCGGCCTTTTTCCTGTGATGTTTCGAATCATAATCAATTCATGGGAATCTTTATGAATCCATGAGATCTCTTATTCATGGTTATTATTATACCAGGATAGTGATTAGCAGAAAAAATCTGGCTTTTAAGACTTAATCCTCCACAATTCTCCTGCACTCCACATAATATCTCTTATCCTGGGCATAACCCATGGAAAATGTCTTTCTGGGCAGGGCCCCGTCAAAAATCACTGTGGGGAAAAGCTCACTCTTTTTCATCCTGGGCAGGAGGAAACCAACCGTTCTCTCTTCCATGGACAGACTGTCTATCACATCGCCTCCATGAATATAATCAATCTCCCCATCGTGGCTTTGACACCAGGAATCGAGGAACTTCTGAAGACTGCCTACCGTCAGCTTTGAAAGCTGCCTTCCAATCCTGTAAGTCTTACGATGGCCCTTCCTTGCCAGAATAAAAGTCTGGTTACCCTGGTCCAGGCCATCATTCTCCTGACCATTATCGTCCCCATCCCTAAGTTCCGTCAATTCCAGCTGGTCAGTCATATGAGCCAGGAGGACTTCCACATCCACATCCTTGACAATCCGGTGAATGGCCTTAAATTCCAAGGCAGGACTATGAAGATTAACCAGTTCCACCAGGGCATACCTGGCAGGATGATCTGAGAAATCCTTGTCCGGATGCTCTTTCTTCAGAGTCTCGTAAAAGAGCTTGGCAGCAGCAAGGGAATGATTACCGTCACCAACGGCATAAACCAGGGGAGACCGGCCCTCAGCCTGATACCTCTCCTCAAAAGCCTCCTGGTCTCCCAGCTGGTCCAGGCCGCGGATGACCTGGCTGATCTCCTCAGCATTCAGCTGATAACCTTTCAGCCGGCCTCCTCCCAGCATCAATTCAAAGTCATAGAGGCACTTCATGCTATCTTTCTTACAGGCCAGAGGCTCTATTACCGTCTTCCTGTCATCGTCAATCAAAACCATAATATGAGGAAGCTCCAGCCGGGCATTCTCCCTGATCTTCACCCGGGCCGGCAGCCTGGCAGGCACTGTCGCTTCTGTTGCCCGCACCGGTGAACAACTGCCCCTGGAATAGTCATAGTCCTCCAGATCCAGGCATCCCATGAGCCCCTGGCGGATCTTCCCGCCGCTGTCTTCCCTCTCAATATAAATCATGGTCTGACCTAAAGTCTGAAAGACCCCTTCCTTCTCATAGTCAGCCATAGTCTGATGAATCCTGTCCAGCCTGGCCTCCCTGTCTTCCTGGTCCAGATAAGCCTCCGGAAGAATCATAGCTAAGGTGGAAGGTTCAGATCCTATATAAGCCGCGGCCTCCTCCCAGTAGTCCTTCTCACTGGTAAACTGGTCACAGGCTACAACAGCCCACTTACTCATATTAATCTTATCGGTGGGCAGCATGATATCAGCTGCCTGAAATACTCTTTCCATATCGTTCTCCCGTCCATCTATAGTCTTATGTCTCTTCATGCTGCCTGACTAAACCGTCTCAACTTCCGCAGGCAAAAGCCATTTTAGGAACCTTACCGGCCGGGTATTCATAACCATCAGACAATTATCGTCAATTATAGAGTATGTTCCTGGCTTTGTCAAACCAGAAAAAAATGATATTTAAAAACAGCCGAAAAAAAAGACCGGAGAACCAACTGATTCCTCGGTCTTTATAATGCAGTCTGTGGGACTTGAACCCACACCCAGTAAGCCCGGACTAGATCCTTAGTCTAGCGCGTATGCCAATTCCGCCAAGACTGCATCTCTTTAAGTGAGTGAACTCTATCATTCACGAATGCTATTATATCATGGGGAATTTTTAAATGCAAGCACTATTTTCACTTCTTTTTATTTCCGGGTCGGTCTTCATTTCAGTTCCTTCTCCAACCGGATGCTTCAATCCCTTTTATCCAGCTTCCTCCCTGTCGGAATCTCACAAGACCTGTACTTTCCCCCTCATCTGAAAGTATGTTATATAGGTCTTTATTCTGTCTTTATTCTGTCCCTTGTCCGGCGGCTTCCTGAGTCTCCCCGCTGGTCTCCGGCCTGGTCGGATCGTTGACATGGGGCTCAAAGTATTTCTGATCGTCAACGATATAAAGGCCTTCGTCGGTGACATAGGCTCCTGTCTGCCCGTCGGCCAGAACAAGCCTGCTGACCACGTTGACAACATCTCCCACAAAGACATATTTCTCAATATTTGTCTTAGACTTAAAATCCGGCCACCGACGCAGTTTGACTCCCTTGGAGCTTACATGGGTAATAGCCAGGGACCCTGTCACAGGCACATAGAGTTTGAGGGGCTCCACATTGATTCCATTGGCCGTGATATACATGCCATTTTCCAGCTGGTAATAAGTTTTATTCTCATAAGTTCCCCTTCCGCTGGCCCGCAGTATCTGGCCGCTGGCCACCGGCACGGATGAATTCGTCTTTTTCCCCGGGATCAAGTCCTCGCTAAGTCCTTCCTGGGGCATCTCCTTAATCACAATATAAGAGGAAAGGAAAGAAGGATCAAGCTGCAGATACTGGTTTCCTGCCTGATACTGGTCTTCCAGACCCAGCTCAGCACTCATCTCCGGCTTGTGATAGGTTCTTCCCTTCAAAAATGTTTTAAAAGAGAATACGAAAATCATAACAAGTCCTACCAGAGCCAGGGAAACGACCATGGACAGAATAGACCGGCCGGCGGAATCCATATCGCCGGACTCATCATCCTCATCTTCACTGTAGTCATCCTCCAGGCCGGACGTGGTATCTTCTTCCGCAGCCACTACCTGGCCCGCTACTTCGGTTTGACCTGTCTTTTCCAAGATCTGGTCATCTGGATCTCCCCCATCATCCTGGTCAGCGGAACCGGCCTCCTGAGGTCTCAATTCTTCGATCCCGGCCTTTCCTGAGACGGTCTGCTGGCCTTGCTGGCCTGATGCTATAACAGGGCCCCTTCCTTCCTGACCCGCCGCTGCCGGAGCTTTTTCTTCCTGGCCCGCTGCTGACTGGGTTTTTTCTTCCTGGCCCGCCACTGCCGGAGCTTTTCCTCCCTGGCCCGCCGCTGCCGGAACTTTTCCTTCCTGGCCCGCTGCTTCTGGAACTATTCCTTCCTGGCCCGCCGCTGCCGGAGTTTTTCCTTCTCTGTCTGTCCTGGCCGGGTTGATCCCAACCTGGTCTGCCTGGCCCAGCTGCTTCTGATCCACACTATGGCCAGTCTGACCGCCATCCTGCTCTGCCGGCTTTGAATTCAAGCCAGACTTACCCCTGGAAATGGCGTATTTCTCTTCAGCACTCAGACTTACAGACTCAGCTTCCTGTCGATGTGTATCTTTTTTACGGCTGCTTCTGCGTCGTCTTCCAGACCTGGCCGGCTCGAAATCCTCCCTTGTCCTGCTGTATCTCATGTCTTCAATATGGACCTCTGTGGACCCACTCCTGATATCAGCCAGCAGTTCTTCCGTAGTCTCCTGGGACATCTCAGGCAGATTCTTTCCAGATCCCATGTAAAAGCCCGGAATCTGCAGGGAAGATCTCACCTCTTTATTGGAAGACCTGGAGAAATCATCGATAGAATTCCACAGATACTCTCCCTTGGAATCTGTGACCCTGGTCCTGACCGGAGCTGTCTGGCCAGCTTCCTCTGTCTTCTCTTCTAAACCGGTCTGCTGACCCTGGGATTCTCCGGAAGTTGTCCCGGAAACCGGCTCCCCGGTCTCTGTCTTCAGACCCTGGTTACCGGTCTGCGGCCTGCCGTCAGTCTTTTCTTGTTCTTTTGTCTTGTTTTTTCTTTTAAAAAATAAACCCATATATGATCTGTTTCCCTCTCAGGTTATAAACTCAACTTTAATGATACCTATATTTTCATGCATTTCTTCTTGCTCTATCCTATCATAAGCAATTAAAAAAAACAACAGGGCAGTGGCCTGGCAATAAACCAGACAACCGCCCTGCTTGATCAAGGTCCCTGCAGGAAAATCCCTTCATATTTCAGAAATCAGCTCCGATTTCTGACTTTGGATACGAATCAGCTGCGCTGATATCTATCATCCAACTTTTTCACAGTAAAATGTTTCACTGTCTTTTCTCTTATGACATAACTCCATCGGACCAGAGAAGATCCGGTGTTTAAAATGATGCACAAAGCCATACTATTGTGAAGCTTCATGCTTATATTGATTCCCAACTTCTATCGCAAATTGTAGGAATGACCCTGCACGGCTACCGTAATAAGCTGATTTATATAAACTGACCGGACTTACTTGGTATCCCACTGGGTCAGATTATATTTCTTAATAAGTGAAGTCAGCTCTGAAACATAGCTTGACCATGTACAATAGCCACCCTTCTTTATGATATTCAACTGCTTGACATATGAAGTGGTAGAAGCAATACCGGCATAGCGGTAACCTTCACCGTTCCTGGCATTACGAAGATAGGCGGAATGGTCGGCAACAGAAGTAGCCACATCAGGGTACTTACGGAACTTGGCTATAATCTTAACTTTTTTACCGCCGTACTCCTCTGTAGTCTTTATAGCTACATAACTCTTCTGATCCCACACGGATCCTGCCCAGGTATTACCAGACAGGGAACACTTCATACCAAACATATTATTGGAAGCCTGACAAAGGGCTGTCTTACCCCATCCGCTCTCATTGATAGCCTGGGCCAAAGAGACGGATGCCAGAATACCTGTGTTTTTATAATCCTCCCTGCAGATCGGACCCATGACTGCGATAAACTGCGCGGGTGTCATGGTTTTAAAACTGGTAGACTGGATCCTGGCAGGGGGTGCCGCGGCTGCGTTCGGAGTAGTCGCCGCAGTCTTGGAATCCTTGCTGGCCGCCTCTGTAACAGGCTTATACACAGATACCTTATGGCCGTTTTCATAAACCTTATAGCTGTATCCATAAGCCTCGGCCACCTCTTTCAGCGGCACAAAAACCAACTTCTTACCCTTGAGGCTGCAATATCTGGGAGCCACTGACAAGGCCTTTTTCTGGGAATTAATGATTACGATCTTCTTATTGAGAATAAAGCGGACCAGCTTTCCACTCTTATTGAAAGCGATTACCGTCTGTTTTTTGTACTTACCTGTAGTCGACGGTATATTGAAGGCACTGCCGCTGATCAATTTCTTATAAGGAACAAGAATCTCATCCTGTATCTTGATTCCATAACGAGTCTTGGTAGAAATCTTATTCCCTTCAAAATAAATCTTATATTTCGCCCCGGAATACCTCTTATAACCCTTGCCGGCCTTAATTTTAAGTCCGGCGGCATCTACATGCTGCACTGCTGCCATACAAAGAAGGCACACCACAAAAAGATATCCTATTCGTCGTATTTTACTTAACACTTATCCACTCTCCCCTTCCTTTCATCTCTGAAATATATATCCCTGTCCAACCTGCTGCCAGGCTGGGACCAGAATATAATACAAGGTACAATCGAATGTAATTCTGAACAGTCTACATAAATATGTGGTCGCGGTCACTGAACAGCTACATATGATCAGTTACTAAATTTCCATGTTATTTAACCATTAAACGGTTATTTATATATTAAAAAAGGCCAGCGAACAATTAGTCCGCTGACCTGATCTTCATTAAGCCACCTTACTCTTTGCAAGCTCTGCTAAAGCCTTGAATCCTTCCGGATCACTGATAGCCATCTCAGAGAGCATCTTTCTGTTGATCTCAAC
>DLBH01000023.1 GCA_002494165.1 Lachnospiraceae bacterium UBA7026
CCCATGAGATAGTAGAAACCGTTGCCGGCAACCCTGGCCGCACTCTCCAGATCAATACCATTAAAGGTCTTCATAATATCTGTATGATAGGGAATCTCAAAATCCGGAACTACCGGCTCGCCATATCTCTGGACTTCCACATTCTCAGAATCATCCTTACCGATAGGCACACTGGGATCAATGATATTGGGGATGGTCATCATAATCTTTTTGACCTTCTCCGCCAGCTCTTTTTCCTCTGTCTCAAGCTCCGCAAGTCTCTCCACATTACGGTTCACCTGCTGCTTGACTGCCTCGGCCTCTTCCTTCTTGCCCTGCTTCATCAGGGCGCCAATCTGCTTGGCGATCTTCTTCCGGTTTGACCTGAGATCATCACCTTCCTGCTGAGCCGCTCTTCTTTTGGCATCCAGCTCAATAACCTCATCTACAAGGGGAAGCTTATCGTCCTGGAACTTATTGCGGATATTCTGCTTTACGATATCCGGATTCTCTCTGACAAACTTAATATCTAACATAGGATCCTCCCAGCTTAAAATATAATAAAATACTTCTCTACTTCTTTTCTTTTCTATTCCTACTCTTATATGACAAAGGCTTCTTTACTGTTTAGGATTCCGCTCCTGTACCGTAGAAATGCCTTTATTAAAAATCAATTGATCTAAACTCTTTTCTCCTGCCCCGGCTTCCAGGTTCTGTAACCCGGATTCCAGGCCTACTGGCCCGCAACTGCCAGCTCTGTCTTTTTGGGAATCAGAATCTGGATTCCGTGATGAAGCAGGGACACCTCTGCAGGAAATCCTCCCTCAAGATACTCCCCGTCATAGTCGAGAGCAATCTCCTTACCTGAAAGGTTCTCTATAAAAATGTTCTCTGCCTGCAGATACTCTACCGCCTGATGATTGACATGGTCTCCGTTGAGAACAGAAATCAAAAGAGGCAGTATCTGGAAAATATCCGTCTTTTTAAATATGATAATATCCAGCAGACCGTCTGACACTGAGGCCATGGGGGCAATCTCCCGGAAGCCGCCCACACTCTGGGAATTAGCTACCATAAAGAGGAGCGTCTCCTCTTCAATCACCCGCTCTTCCGTAGTAAATCTAAGAAGGAAGGAATTCCCCATCTGCTCCGGCAGGGCCGTGGCTCCCTCAAGATAGTAGGCCAACTTTCCCATTGCCGCCTTTTTATCCTTGGTCACCCTGAAACCGATATCGCTGAAGATTCCTGCTGCCAGGACATTGATAAAATACTTCCCGTTCACCTTGCCTACATCAACATCCTTGAGTTCATAATCTTTAATCATCTGACAGAAATCATCCACATTCTGGGGCAGGTCCAGATAGGTAGCAAAATCGTTGACCGTGCCGGCAGATATAGCCGCCACAGGTATGTGGCTGCCGCCATTCACGATGCCGTTGATCACTTCATTCAGGGTTCCGTCACCTCCGACGGAAACCACGAAATCATAGTCACCCTGCTTCAACTCTGCCGCCTTCTCCATGGCATCATCCTGTTTTTCTGTGTAGAACACGTCAATGGTATTACAAATCTGATCCACGATAAGCTTTCCTGCGATATCTTTGATTCTATCCTGGAAATTCTGACGTCCCGATGACGGATTGATAATAAATAAGCCCTTCAAGATATCTGTCCTCCCATCCATCGAGCAGGCCGACCCCGCTCATACATAGCGATTCCGCCATCATCTCACGGTTCATGTCCCATGAGGGACCGGGTCTGGTACCCTGCCTCTCCTGCCGGCACGATAGGGGATAGTAGCTTATCGCCTACACAAAGAAACGTGAGATCTCCCCCACGTTTCGAATGAATTCATTTTAACATAGGCATTTTTAAAATACAAGCCGTTATTCCGCCACTTACGGCCTGCGGTCAGGCGCCCTGTCCCTGAATCGGCAAGTCCACCGGTTACCTTCAACACTTTTATCCACAATCCGGCTGCCAGTTAACCGGAGCCCATTGGACATTTGACCTGGGCCCGGCTGTCTGTTAACCGGAGCCCATTGGACTTTTGACCTGGACCCGGCTGTCTGTTAATCAGGCCCCGGCTGTCTGTTAATCAGTGCCTGGCTGACTATTGATCAGGAGATCCGGCAGCCATCCTTGATCACGGCCTTCCGCTCCAGGTCCTGGCCAAGCAGAACCAGATTGGCTCTTTTTCCCTCGGATACCGAACCATAGCGGTCATAGATTCCCAGGCTCCTGGCCGGATTGACCGTGGCACAGGCTACGGCATCTTCCAAAGCTATGCCCATATCAAGAACCAGCTTTCTGACACATTCCATCAGATTGGTCACAGAGGCCGCGATGCCTCCCGTGGAGGCCAGTCTGGCCACTCCGTCGCCCTCCCGGACCACTACATCCTGGCCGCCAAGAGTGTAGGTTCCCGGTCCCAGACCTGCTGCCCTCATGGTATCACTAATCAGGATAATCCTTTCCGCACCCATAAGCCGGAAGGTCGCCCGGACCACGGCAGGGTGAATATGATATCCATCACCGATCAGCTCGGCATTTACACCCGGACTGTCAAAAACAGCTCCCGGCAGACCCGGCTCCCGGCTGAGGAAGGGCGTCATGGCATTATAGAGATGAACCACATGCCCAACTCCCCCGGCAAAAGCCTCCATAGACCTGTCATAGTCTGCCGCCGTATGGGCCAGGGTTACCTGGACCCGGTCCTTCATCTGACGGATAAAATCACCGGAACCCTCCCAGGCTTCCGGAGCAAGGCCGATATACTTTACCAGGCCCCTGGATGCCTGCAGAAAACGGCAGGCGATATCCACATCAGGCTCTCTGATATATTCCTCTGCCTGGGCGCCCTTTTTTTCTACACTGATAAAGGGCCCTTCCATATTAATACCGACCAGGTCAGCCCTCAGGGCCCTTTCCTCCCGGCCGGCCTTGTCCTGCCAGTCTCTGTAATCTGCGGCTTCTTCAAGAATCTGCTCCAGCTGGTCCACTGCCAGGGTCATGGTCGCCGGTGCTATGGCAGTGATTCCCTGGCCGGCCTGGTATCTTGCGATGGTATCCATAGCCTCCCTGCTGCCGTCACAGAAATCCTCTCCCATACAACCGTGAAAATGAATATCAATCAGCCCCGGTATCAGCCAGCCGCCCTGACCGTCAATCATCTCACCATCCCCGGGAAGCCTGTCAGTCTCCTCCTGGCCAGCCTTCTCCGGACTCTCCCCGGAATACAACTCCACTTTTTTTATAAGTCCATCTTCAAGAAGAACCCTTCCCCTGGAAAATGTCCTGTCTTCTGTAAATATATTTACATTATTTATTCCTACCACCATGGCTGTGCAACCCAATTCCCATCAAGATATGCTAAATAAGTAAGAACAAGACCTAATATCGCCAGGACCAGTACTATTACCCATTTCGGAATCTTTTCCATGAATTCATCTACCTCTCTTCCAATTCCTTCATTAGTATGCCGGCTATCGCCGTTTTTTGCCTGGTTTTCCACCAATTATGTACCCTATTATACACGAAGACGCTTTCTCTGAAAAGCAAAAAAGACCAGGCCCTGCCGGACCTGGTCTGAATTTAAGTAGGGAGGTCTGCCGGAAAACCGCTTCCCTGTCTTCCGGCAGATAGTATTTCAATTCAAAATGCTTTAATGTGGTTACTTTACTACTTTCAAAAATTCTTAAATGGAGGAGTCACAGTCTGTCTTTGTAATCTTTTAGAGGACACGCCTGTCCTAATATTCTCTTATATAATCCAGCTTGTTCTTATCATCTCTAAAAGAATCTGGTCTTCAATTACTAAGATCTTAGAGGATCTCAATCCGATGATTAGCTTCTATTTCAGGCTTTGCATTCTCCTTGGGGAAGCTTACACTCAGAATACCATCCTTGAATGTAGCCTTGATATCTTCCTGGGTCACATGCTCTCCAACATAAAAGCTTCTCTGGCTTCTTCCAACATATCTCTCTCTGCGGACATATTTATTATTCTCGTCCTTCTCTTCCTTGCTGGAATCCTTTTCAGCAGAGATGGTAAGTGTTCCCTTCTTCAGCTCTACTTTAATCTCTTCCTTGGCATAACCTGGCATCTCCATCTCAAGCTGGTAGCCGTCGCCGATATCCTTGATATCTGTCTTCATCAGATTCTGGACCGGTCTGGTAAGCTGTCCTCTTACCGGGAACATATCATCGAAAAAGTCATCTACAAAATTGTTACTAAAAATACTTGGCATATACATGAGTCATGTCTCCTTTCAATTATATATGGCAGCACCGGAATCTGTCGGACTGGATCCGGGTGGAAATCTCACCCATAATCATCAACTCTTTTCTTTTCCCGGAAGCCTCTTCCTTCTTCCTCTCGGTGTTGTAGTCATTTGCTATTTCCTTGTTACAGCTGTAATATAACACGTTTATTAGCACTCGTCAAGTCTGAGTGCTAATATTTTTTGTGAACATTTTGTGAACTCTCATCCAGATCTTTCCTGTCCCCATAAGTTCTTTTTTATACGCTTTCTTCCTTTGTTTTCTATTTTTCACAAATATGTTATGATATCCTTAAATTATATTTTCTGAAGACAGGAGGCCATAGCATGCCGGAAAAAGTAAATGCAGCTGATATGCCCGGGAAAAAATCTCTTCCAACGGCATTTATTATTGTAAGTATTGCCAATCACCCGATCCAACAGATCATGCTCAATGAAGATACCATGACTATGGGAAGAGACAATGACACTTCAACCGCCCAGATCAGGCTTGATTCTGATGCTCTAGAAGATCTCCAGGGCGTTTTTATAAAGAAAGGCCAGGGTTATGTTTTCGAATCCATGGTCCGCGGCGACAAAGTCCGGGTTAATGAGCAGGTTCTGGGTTCTGATGCTTTTGACGGGGCCTATAAGGTTTCCCTTTCCTATGGTGATGTTATCCAAATTTATAAGGATGAAGGTCCTGCCGTAACTATTTTCTATGATAACCGCTACGACCCCAGGGATGCCAAGGTCCAGTGGAAGTCTCTCAACCTCTGCAATGCCGACGAGCAGCTCTATATTAGCAGAAGTGAAGAGCTGACCGACGGAGATGAAGAGGTATCCGCCATATCCAGTGCCCTTCCCAAGCGCTTTGCCATTCTGGAAAAGCTGGCTGATGGCTGGTATGTGGGTGACCATAATACCCAGTTTGGCATACAGATCAACCACCGCAAGGTCAAAGATAGGAAAAAGCTTTCCCCCATGGATGTCATCCTGATTGGAAACAGTATTTTCTTTTATCAGGACCAGCTTCTCTATTATAATCATGTGCAGACCTCCAAGAATAATCTGTCCATACATATTGAAGAAAGAAGTGTCCGGAACTTCTTCCGCAAACAGATCCTGCTGTCCAATATTGACATGACTATCCGCCCCGGTGAGATGGTTATGGTCCTGGGCGGGTCCGGAGCAGGTAAGACCACCTTTATTAATGCGGTCATGGGTTATGAGAAAGCCACCGGAACGATCCGTAAAGGTGATATTGATGTCTATAAGAATTATGACCAGATGAAATACAGCATAGGCTTCGTACCCCAGCAGGACCTGCTGCGACTGGATGACACAGTCCTCGATACCCTGGCAAATGCCGCTGATATGAAAATGCCTAAAATGATTCCTGAAGAAGAAAAAAAGCAGCGGATTCAGGAAGTCCTTAATACTTTTGGACTGGACAGGGAGAGCGCTTCTCTGGTATCCAAGCTCTCAGGCGGCCAGCGTAAGAGGCTGAGCATCGCCGTGGAATACATCGCCGACCCTACCCTTTTCTTCCTGGATGAGCCCGACTCAGGTCTTGACGGCATCATGGCCAGGTCACTCATGGAAGACCTGCGCATCATTGCCGACGAAGAGCGGATTGTTCTCGTCATCACCCACCAGCCGGACCGGGTTTCCGACCTTTTTGACAAAATCATCGTTCTTGCCAAGGGTGTTAAGGATAATGTAGGCCATCTGGCCTTCTTCGGCACCGTGGGGGAGGCCCTTGACTTTTTCGAAAGCGATAGTCTTGAAGGCATCGTCCGCCGGATCAACCGCCCCGATGAGGGTGGAGAGGGCCTGGCAGACCAGTTTATCGAGAAATTTTCATTAGTGAAGGAGAATATTGATGGATAATGAGAGAACTGGCCGCCTGGGCCAGACAAAAGTATATTTTGGTAAATTTTACAGAATATTTATGAATGAAAAGGATTGGAAGGTGCTGATCTTTGCCGGTGCTATCTCCCTCATCCTTTCCCTTGTTCTCCGTGGGTCTATCTTTGTCCTCAAAGAGGGGACCAGGTCAGGCTTTTTTGCCATTATCTCTTCCTGTGTCTGGATTGGAATCTTTAATTCCATCCAGAATATCTGCAGGGAGCGGGCCATCATAAAAAGAGAGCACCGGACAGGTCTCCACATCACATCCTATGTGGCTGCCCATATGCTCTTCCAGGCCCTTGTATGCCTGATCCAGGCTCTGATTATGACCCTGATCTACGACCTGATCCTTCCCTTCCCTGCAAGGGGACTGGTTTTCGGAAGTTTTTTCATCGACCTTTTCATCACCTTTTTCCTGGTCCTTTACTCTTCTGATGTTCTGGGCCTGGCTATATCTGCCATGGTAAAGAATACGACCGCTGCCATGACGGTTATGCCCATTGTGCTGATCTTTCAGCTCATTTTCTCCGGTACTGTTTTCCCCCTGACCGGTCTGGCAAAGTCCTTCTCAAATATCACCATAGCCAAGTGGGGCCAGAGAATACTCTGTGTGGAGGCCAACCTCAATGAGATTCCTTCCCAGATGGTCAGGGATGAGGCGGCAATTATTCAGAACATAGATGCCATCCAGGAATTAAAGGAAACCCTTCCCCCGGATTATGCGGAGAAGCTGGACGAAACCATTGACGACCAGGTTAACATGGCCATCTCCCGCTATACCTACAGAAAGATTTATGAGTACAAGAAATCCAATGTCCTTGACCGCTGGGGCTACCTTGCCCTCTTTTGCCTGATCTATGCTGCGATCTGTACCATAAGTCTGGAATTCATTGACAAGGACCAGCGCTGACAAATAAAACCTTTCCCGGAGGCAGCAGGCTTTTGCTGCCTCTTTTATTTATGGGCCCCTTCTTCTAATCACTTCAATCGCTTCTTCCAAATATTTCCTTTAAACCGTTTCGTTTATTCCTTTATTGATTATTGTTTATTGATTATTAATAGAAAGAACTGGTCCGGACACATAATCAGAAAACATGAAAAATGCCGCACCAAGGGCCGGTAAATACTAGTCTGGAGCTAGCACATCCATCGGACCGTCAGCACGGCATTATTTTATTCTGTTATTCTTTATACTTAGTTATCTAAAAAATCTGTCAAATATCAATCTGAAAAAGGGCATAAAAAAACCGTGCGACTGGCTTTGTATGCCTACCAACAGACGGTACCTCTGCAGTTAGCTCGAACCAGGCACCCTCACGGCACACAAGAGGGTCTCCTTAGTGCTGCTTCGTTCCCGACCTGACACGGTTCAGAGGTTCCTGTTGCGCGAGACCCAATTGTCAACACCACTTACAAAGGGCAGCTCCATCAGTAGGTCATCCGGGGCCAGTCATCACTCCTGCTATAGCGGATTGCAGGTACAGGACGCCGCTAACTCCCCAGCTGCACGGTATCATTAATACTAACGCAGATTAAAACTTTTGTCAAATTAATTTTTATTTTTCAGCTAATTTTAAAGTTCCTTCTCCAGCTCTTCTTCTGGCTGCTTCTGGAGATCTTTTTCCGTTTCCTCTTCCTGCAGTTTATGCAACTCTTTTTCCAGCTCCTTTTCCTTTTTACGTCTGGTCCTTAGTCTGCGGAAAAAGTCAGAAAGCATCTGGGAGCACTCCTCCTCCAGGATCCCCTTCTCCAGGTCTACCTGGTGGTTAAATTCTTTCATCTGCAACAAATTGAGAATAGATCCGGCACAGCCTGCCTTGCTGTTCATGCTTCCAATCACGACCCGGGTAATCCTGGCCTGGACTATGGCTCCGGCACACATCTGACAGGGCTCGAGAGTAATGTACATGGTACAATCCTCCAGCCGCCAGTCTCCTATGATCTTGCAGGCCTTCTTCATGGCTTGGAGCTCCGCGTGGGCCAGTACGGTCTTCTCCCTGTTTCTCCGGTTATAACCCCGGGCTATGATTTTCCCCTCATGAACGATGACACATCCTATGGGAACATCCCCTATGGCTTCGGCCTTTCTGGCCTGGCGGATGGCCTCCTTCATGTATTTTTCATCTTCACTGTATTTTCTCATCATTTCCTGCCTTCATCCGGGTCTCCGGTCCCGCTGCCCATCCTTACTTCCTGCCTTCACCCAGGCCTATGGCCCCGCTGCCCATCCTTATTTCCTGCCTTCACCCAGGCCTATGGACCTGGTACCCATCCTTACTTCCTGCCTTCACCCGGATTAGCAGCCTCCTGCTTATTTTTATCCTGCAGCAGGTCTGCCAGCCTGGCAAACTGATCAAGAGTCAGCTTCTCCCCCCTTATGGAAGGTGACAGACCCATCTGGGTCAGAGCCCGGGCCACTTCTTCCTTGGACACCTGCAGTTCCGGAGAATTATACAAACCATTCTGAAGGGTCTTTCTTCTCTGGTTGAAGGAAGCACGGATAATACGGAACATAAAGTCCGGATCACTGACCTCTACCGGCGGCTTCTCATGCCTGGTCAATCGGATTACTGCCGACCCTACGGCTGGCCGGGGAATAAAACAGTTAGGTGGGACATTTGCCACGATATAAGGGCTGGCATAGTACTGGACTGCCAGGGACAGGGCCCCGTAATCCTTGGTTCCCGGCCCCACCTGCATCCGGTCTGCCACCTCTTTTTGCACCATCACTGTGACAGAGGACAGGGGAACCTCCTTCTCAAACAGGGCCATAATGATAGGAGTCGTAATATAATAAGGCAAGTTGGCTACCACTTTTATGGGCCGGCCTCCATTATGATCCCGGGCCAGAGCCCCTATATCCACCTTCATGATATCTTCATTGACTATGGTCACATTGGAATAGTCCTTCAGGGTCTCCTCGAGGATGGGAATCAGCTTCGTATCAATCTCCACGGCATAAACCTCCCTGGCCTGGTCTGCCAGAGCCTGGGTCATGGTCCCGATTCCGGGGCCGATCTCCAGGACATAATCTTCCGGTCCAATCTCCGCGGCCTCTATAATCTTATCAAGAACCCTTGGATCAATCAGAAAATTCTGACCATATTTTTTTTGAAAATGAAATCCGTATTTCTGCAGGATCGCGATCGTCTCCTGGGGGCTTCCGAGCTTTCCCATATGCCTAATCTCCTCATAAAATATACTTGCAAATACACTTTACTTTTTACTACAATTACAGACTGCTAAGGCTTTTACATCCCATACTTTCTGCCTGCCATGTATGGGCAGACCATAATATCAGCCAGCCGGGACTTCTGCCCGGCAAACTCCGGGGCCTTTCCCTCAGACCTCCATCCTGTAGACAGCCAAGGCATTATTGTAGGTGACTTCCTCAACCTCTTGTCTGTTCATGCCCTTCAGCCGGGCCAGCTGGTCAGCAATCAATGGCAGGTAGGCAGAAGAATTCCTCTTGCCCCTGTAGGGAGTGGGGGCCAGGTAGGGACAATCTGTCTCCAAGACAAGATGTTCTAAGGGAATCTCTGTCACCACCTCTTTCAGTACCCTGGAATTTTTGAAAGTGACAACTCCCCCGATTCCCAGATAATATCCCAGCTTCACATACTCTCTGGCCATCTCCACCGAACCGGAATAGCAGTGGATGATTCCTCCTGTTGTCCCTGCATGAACCCGTTTCATCATGTCAAAGGTATCCTGGGCCGCGTCCCTGCTGTGGATTACCACCGGCATATCTTCCTCTATGGCCAGTTCAAGCTGCCTTTTAAACCAGTCTTTCTGGACCTCCCTGGGTTCCACATCCCAGTGGTAGTCCAGTCCAATCTCGCCCACAGCCACCACCTTGGACAGGCGGCAGTAATCCCTGATCCTTTCAAATCGGTCCTCCGTCATCTCGCCCACATGGTCGGGATGAAGGCCCACAGCCCCATAAACGAAGGGATATTCTTCTGTAAGAGCAAGGGTATCCTGGAGGTCCTTCCAGCTTGCCGAGATGTTAACTACCCTCTCCACACCGGCCTCCCGGAGAGAAAGGAGAACTTCCTTCCGGTCCTGCTCATATTTCTTATCATTATAATGAGTGTGTGTATCAATAATCATCGTTGTTCTCCCATTCAGTCATTTCCACGGTTTCAAAAGACCCCGCCGTAAAGCGGGGTCTGATTATATCAGCACAACTGACCCGGGTCCGTCGTCAGATAATCGCGGCTGGTTCCTGAATAGATATATCAGCAGATCTCTGCTCCGGCCGGCATATCCTTCTCCGGCACGACGAGAGAAAGCTTTCCTTCCTCATCCTCAGCGCACAGAAGCATACCCTCTGACAGCACTCCTGCCAGCTTGGCCGGCTTCAGGTTAACTAAGACCATAACCTTCTTACCCACCATCTCCTCGGGACTATAGTACTTTTTGATTCCGGATACAATCTGCTTAACCTGGCTTCCGATCTGTACCTGGGAGCAGAGAAGCTTTTTAGACTTCTTTACCGCCTCACAGGAAATGATCTTTCCAACCTGGAACTGCATCTTTCCAAAATCTTCAAAGCTGATCTCCGGCTTGGCTTCCATATCCATTACCGGCTCATCATCTTCTTTTTCCTCTTCCTCCTTGCTTCCTGCATTCCTTGATGCATACATGGCGTCAACCTTCTCGATGACCTCCTTCATATCCAGTCTTGCGAAAAGGATCTCCGGCTTGGAGGTCACCTTGCCGCCTGAGGGATAGAGCCCGAACATCTCCAACTCATCCATGCTGCGGCTGGAAGAACCCAGCTGCTCATAGATACGCTTTGAAGTGGAAGGCATGAAGCTCTCCAGAAGAGAAGCGCCGATGGTGATACTCTCCACCAGATTATAAAGAACGGTGGACAGACGCTCTTTCTTTTCAGGATCCTTGGCCAGGAGCCAGGGAGTGGTCTCATCAATATATTTATTACATCTCTTAAAGAGATTGAAGATCTCTGTCATGGCATCTGCCACACGCAGGGAACTCATTCTCCTGACAACCTTCCTCTTGGTATCCAGGGCCACATTAATCAAGTCCTTGTCAAAGCCGTCAGTCACACCACAGTTGGCAACCACACCGTCAAAATACTTGTTGGACATGGAGACGGTACGGTTAACCAGGTTACCCAGCGTGTTGGCCAGGTCAGAGTTCATACGCTCTACCAGAAGCTCCCAGGTGATGACGCCATCGTTCTCGAAAGGCATCTCGTGAAGAACGAAATAGCGGACAGCGTCCACGCCAAACATATCCACCAGGTCATCGGCATAGATGACATTACCCTTGGACTTGCTCATCTTGCCATCGCCTACCAGCAGCCAGGGATGACCGAAGACCTGTCTGGGAAGGGGCACATCCAGGGCCATCAGGAAGATGGGCCAGTAGATGGTATGGAAACGAATGATATCCTTGCCAATCAGATGAAGGTCTGCCGGCCAGTATTTATGATAAAGCTCACCGTGGTTGCCGTCGGCGTCATAGCCGAGACCGGTAATATAGTTGGTCAGGGCGTCAAGCCATACATAAACCACATGCTTGGGATCGAAATCCACCGGTATACCCCAGGTAAAGGATGTCCTGGATACGCAGAGATCCTGCAGGCCCGGAAGAAGGAAGTTATTCATCATCTCATTCTTGCGGGATTCTGGCTGGATGAACTCCGGATGGCTGTTAATATGGTCGATCAGCCGGTCAGCATATTTACTCATACGGAAGAAATATGCCGGCTCCTTAGCCTTCTGGACCGGGCGGCCACAGTCGGGACACTTACCGTCAACCAGCTGGGATTCTGTAAAGAAGGACTCACAGGGCGTGCAGTAGAGGCCCTCATAGTAGCCCTCATAAATGTCTCCCTGATCATAGAGCTTTTTAAAGATCTTCTGAACCTGCTTCTCGTGGTCCTCGTCCGTCGTCCGGATAAATTTATCATAAGAAGTGTCCATGAGATCCCAGATCCTCTTGATCTCACCGGCCACATTATCCACAAATTCCTTGGGTGTAATACCGGCCTCCTGGGCCTTTAACTCGATCTTCTGGCCATGTTCGTCGGTCCCTGTCTGGAATCGCACATCGTAGCCTTCCTTCCTCTTAAATCTGGCTATGGCATCGGCCAGAACAATCTCATAGGTGTTCCCTATATGAGGCTTGCCTGATGTGTAGGCAATCGCTGTCGTAATGTAATACGGTTTTTTCGCCATGTCGTCCTCCCTTGATACTCCTTGAAAAGGAATGTAAAACCCTGGACTGTCTCTCCAGAGTGTACAACATATTATTATATGATAAAAATTGTAAAAAAACAAGGAATAAAAAGAAGCCCCATGTACATAGTACATACGGCTTCGCTTATAGCTCTCTTCCTCTTAAACGGAATCATCTGGATAATATATCTTGTTCTGTTAGAAGAACTGCAGCAGTTCCTAATTCTTCTTAAAGATAATCCTTGATGTATTCGGATAGCAGACCATCTTGTTTATCAAAATCGGGTATATTCTTACGTAATAATAGGTATTCTTTTTAAGTTTCTTTCCTTTAAACTTGCTAATCTTCACGGTCTTGCCGGGTTTAGCCTTCTTCACAGCCACATAGCCGGTATTCTGCTTTTTAGACATATATACCTTGTACTTGGCTACACCGTAAACCTTGGGCATATCAATGGTAAATGCCCTCTTAGACCCTACCTGCTTCATCGTATAGGTGGTGGGGATGAATCCAATCATCTCCGACCAGTCAGAGCTGACTACATACTTATCAAGTGTATAATCGCGAATCAGCGTACGGTAGCGGCAGCGGTAAACATTGTTGGCGGAAAGTCCGGTAAACACAACAAACTTCACACATTTCTGGGACTTCAGGATATTGCCCTGTGCGTCGATCAGCTCTGCCTGCTTCATAATATGATTATTCGGTAAATCAATTCCTACTACGGTCCGGTCAGTACTGATATGATGAACGGTAAATCCGTCCGATGTAGGTGTCGCGGCGTTTACGTTAACTTTGGATACAATGGCCAGCAGGAAAACAAGGGCCAGCATTGACATAATTTCCCTCAAATACTTTCTCTGCTCTCTCATATTGATCCTCTCTTTTCAATTGGCTCTAACTATATCGCATATCTTTTCCAAAGTAATACCTTTATTACCAAAAGACCCTGACGATACTCCTTATGGTCACATCCTTTCTCTATATATAGGTCTTACTGCTATATCATGAATATATCACTATACAAGGCTCTTTTCAAGATTTTTTAGCATAATTTCAAAAACTGTCTATCTATCGGGCCCCTTCTTTCCCTCTTTCCCTTTTTCAAGTAAAGTCTTATCTCTTGTCTTTCATGAAAAAAAATGTTATCATTATGCGATACATCTTTTTCAAAAAGAATAAACCTGCCTCTTAGAACTGCTGACAGACTGAGCAAAGGCAGTTATTATATATAAGCTTATTGAGAAAGGACCTCTATCATGAAGAAAAAAGATACCAAGGTCGATATTAAATTTGAATATCAAGACACCACCGGTGAATTGACTGAGGAGGAACAGGCCCGGCAGAACTATGATACCGCCATGCGCTATATAGAGATCGCGGAGCATATGAAGCAGTACGAGGACCAGGAGAAGTATTACCATCGCGCCATACGCTACCTGAAGAAGTCTCGTCCCTATTTTGACTGTAAGGACGAGATCAACGAGATGAGGGTCAAGAAGTGTACTGCCAGAGCGGCCGGAAGAGTTGCCCTCTATCAGGAAGCCTGCTCGATCCGGGACAGAGCCCAGACGCCCAATGACTACTTTTCCGCCCAGACCATCTTCCTTCGGATTCACAACTATGCCCAGGGACATAAGCTTTATGAAAAGTATACGCCCCCGGACCTCTACCAGGCTGCCCTCAGGTGTTCAGACGCCAAGGAAAAAGCCGATGAATGTGAGCGCCTGGCTGCCAGCACTGAGGCCAGACAGAAAAAGCAGAGTCTGCTGATGAGCGTTTTGGTAGTCCTGGCCATATTTGCCTTTCTGGCTTTTTCCCGGACCATATACTTCAAGTATGCCCAGGGATATTTCAATAAGATGGTTGGTGATAACGCCAGCGCCTGGGCTGCCTTCGATAATATCTACACCCGCAATCAGGACCCCAAGGCCTACGAAAACTATCTTGAGTGCCGCTATAAGGCGGCGGGAGACGCGGCCTCATCAGATCCTGAAACTGCCTGTAACGACTACCACGCTGTCGCCCTGGAGAATTATAAGGATTCAGCAAAAAAGCTGGCGGTCCTTGAACAGCAGATTATCAAGGATACTCCTCTGAGCGAGCTGGCCTATTTCGGCGGCTACACCTGGCGTGTTCTGGCCAAGAATAAGAAGAAGGCCCTCCTGATCAAGGATGAAGCTATCAGCGGCCACCCCTTCTCTATCATCAGTTCCAGGAGGCTGGCTAACCAGGTTACCTGGTCCAATTCCGACGCCAGGGAATGGTTGTCAGGGGATTTCATGGATGAGACTTTTGTCAATGCAGAGCAGGATATCATGATCGAAAAGAAGATCGATGATGCCGGAGGAAGCCCCACCATAGACAAGATCTTCCTTCTTAGCATAGACGAAGTGAGAAAGTATGACAGTTCACTCCACGAAACCAAGTCCTGCTGGTGGCTCCGGTCGCCCGGTGTGACAGCCGGAACCATGTGTTTCGTCTACACGAATAAGAACATCATGTACTCAGGCTACGATCTCAGGGACACCAACTTTACCCTGAAGCCGGCAGTCTGGATCTCCCTCAAGTAAAACGTTAGGGACTGGATTAATCCCAGGCTTTCGTTGCTTTTGGAATATTTTTATTAGTATATAATAAGAGGCTGCGGCCCTTTGACGGTGCCGACCTGTGTCGGCAGGTCCCATCAAAGGACTGCAGCCTCTTATATTTTCCTATATTATTTTTTAAAGATTTAAATCCTTTCCTGGGCTTCTGTATATTCTCTTATCTGACACAGACTCAAATCTCTGGAATCTATACCCCTTTTAAAACTTAGACTCAATAAATGCTTGATAGAAACATCCTAGAAAAGGCCTGTAATTTTGCCTTCATCGTTGACGTCAATTCCATAGGCCGCCGGTTTCCTGGAAAGGCCGGGCATCGTCATGATTGCGCCAGTTAAAGCTACGATAAAGCCTGCTCCGGCACTGACGTATACCTCTCTCACATTTATATTATAGTTGGTCGGTCTGCCCAGCTTGGTCTGATCATCAGACAGGGAATACTGGGTCTTGGCCATGCAGACAGGAAGATTGCCAAAGCCCATCTCTGTCAGCTTAACCAGCATCTTCTCAGCTGCAGGGTCAAAGGCCACGCCGTCAGCCCCATAGATCTCACGGGCAACAGTCTCAATCTTTTCCTTCAGAGGCATCTCGTCCGGATAGAGAAGCTTGAAATTACTCTTCTTTTCCTCCAGGGTTTTGAGCACCTTATTGGCCAGGTCGATTCCACCTTCGCCGCCCTTTTCCCATACACGGGAGAGAGCAAACTCACAGTTTCTCTCTTCACAGAAACGACGGATAAATTCATGCTCTTTGTCTGTATCTGTTGTGAAGGCATTCAGGGTAACCACGATGGGCACCTGGTACTTCTGAAGATTCTCGATATGCTTCTCCAGATTGCAGATTCCCTTCTCAAGAGCCTCCAGGTTCTCCTGGCCCAGGTCCTCTTTCTTTACGCCGCCGTTATATTTAAGAGCTCTCACCGTGGCCACCAGAACAACAGCGTCCGGCTTTAAGTCTGCCATACGGCACTTGATATCAAAGAACTTTTCCGCACCCAGGTCAGCACCGAAACCAGCCTCTGTGATCACAATATCCGCCATCTTAAGGGCAGACTTGGTGGCTCTTACACTATTGCAGCCATGGGCAATATTAGCGAAGGGTCCGCCGTGAACAATGGCACCGGTGTGCTCTAAGGTCTGAATCAGATTAGGCTTTAAGGCATCCTTGAGCAGGGCTGCCATGGATCCGACTGCCTTAAGCTGGCCGGCAGTAACAGGATTCCCATCCAGGTCATAGGCCACGATAATGCGGGACAGTCTTTCCTTCAGGTCCTTCATATCCTTTGCCAGGCAAAGAATAGCCATAACCTCCGTGGCTACTGTAATGACAAAATGGTCCTCTCTGGTAAATCCATCGGTCTTTTTACCCAGGCCCACTACAATATTTCTGAGGGCCCTGTCGTTCATATCAAGACATCTCTTCCAGATTACCTGCCTGGAATCAATTCTTAATTCATTGCCCTGGTGGATATGGTTGTCCAGGAGGGCTGCCAGCAGGTTGTTGGCAGAGGTGATCGCGTGGAAATCACCTGTGAAATGAAGATTCAGATCCTCCATGGGAACCACCTGGGCATAGCCGCCGCCGGCAGCTCCTCCCTTGATTCCGAAACAAGGGCCAAGAGAAGGCTCACGGAGGGCAAGGAGACATTTCTTATCCAGCTTTGCCATGGCCTGGGCCAGTCCTATACTTGTGGTAGTCTTGCCTTCTCCTGCCGGCGTAGGATTGATCGCCGTCACAAGAACAAGCTTACCATCTTCGTTCTTTTCCACTCTCTGAATCAACTCATCGGTAAATTTAGCTTTATATTTTCCATAAAGTTCCAGATCATCTTCTGTAATATCATAGAGGGCTGCCACATCCTTGATAGGCTGCATCTGGGCTTCCTGCGCAATCTGAATATCTGTCTTCATAAATATACCTCATCCTTTCCTTTGAATTAAAGATTCTCCCGGAGCCCCGGGCGTCAGGGCGGCCTCAGCCGCCGGGATAAAAAAATAAAGGCAGCTCCAAAATGAAGCTGCCCAGACGGTCGGCAAAACATGCGGGAACTGTTCCGGGCAGTCCATAGCTCCCGGCGATGTATCATAGCAAAACCGGTCATCCCTTAAGCCTGAAGGCTAAACCGGTCAGACCTGGGAATAGCTGTCCTAAACGTTACCTTACATGTCACATATTCATCATTCTGATTACACGGTGTAAACTCACCCTATCCGTCAGCAACCAGAACCCGGCAAAACTATGCCGGTTTAATCGATTAGCTTATTTATTGCATATTTAAACTGCTTTGTCAATAGTCTTATTTTTAATCAGCCTCTTCTTTGTGGCCGCTGCGGCGTCAGGCTACCGGCTTACAGGCCCTCTCCGGCCCACTAACCTAGCACATGACTGGCCAAACTGCCAAACCTCTCCGGCCCACTGATC
>DLBH01000050.1 GCA_002494165.1 Lachnospiraceae bacterium UBA7026
CGGCTGGACCTTTGCCCCGGTGGACATCATGGATGAAGAGGGTACCGCAGCCCTTCCTGTCAAGGGAGGCAAATGGTTTGCCAACATGTATGTGGGCAGGAATCTTTTAAACTATGATTCCCTTCTGGCCCTGACCCATTTTAAGGGCCATGTCCAGGGAGGCTTCGGCGGGTCCAATAAGAATATTGGTATCGGCTGCGCTGACGGCCGGATCGGCAAGGCTATGATCCACACTACACCAGGCCAGCCTGACCAGTGGGATATCGCCAAGGAAGAGTTCATGGAGCGGATGACGGAATCCACCAAGGCCACCATCGATTATTTCGGTGACCATATCACCTACATCAATGTCCTCCGGAATATGTCTGTCTCCTGTGACTGTGAGGGCTGTGCCGCCATGCCGGTGGTTACTCCTGATATTGGAATCCTGGCCTCCGATGATATCCTGGCAGTAGACCAGGCCTCCGTAGACCTGGTTTATGCCCTGCCGGCCAGGAGCCATGCGGACCTGGTGGAGAGAATGGAGTCCAGACATGGCCTGCGCCAGCTTTCCTACATGAAAGAACTGGGCATGGGCAATGACCGTTATGTCATCGTGGACCTTGACCAGGAGGAAAAGGTCATCAGCCAGGCTGAGGCAGTAGCAGGCGCCAAGGAATTCTGGGAGCCGGACAAATACGCAAAAATCGTAAAAAAATAAATGGATGATCAATAAAAGCAAGATAAAAGGAAGGTAAGGATATGGATATACAAGAGAGGATTGATAAGGCTGTGGAATTAAAGCATGGCAGAAATAACTGTGCCCAGGCCGTGGCTGTCAGCTACAGTGACCTGGCAAAGAGGGACCCGGAGGACCTGTGGACTCTGACGGCAGGTTTTGGCGGTGGCATGGGTACCATGGAAGGGACCTGCGGAGCCCTCTGTGGAGCCGTTCTCATAGCAGGCCTGCTCACAAAAGGAGAGCGGACCGGCGCAGTTTCCCGCCAGGTATTAAACCGTTTTAAAGAGCTTTCTGGAGCTGTCAGCTGCCGCGATCTGAAAAGGAGAGTGGATGGCAGGCCTGTCTGCCAATGTGACGATTGTGTCCGCCATGCCGTAATCGCTCTTGCCGAAGCAATGAACCTTTAGATTTTACAGGAACAGGGCTGTGCACCATTTAGTGTGTCAGCCCTGTTTTTTTCATAGAATAAACTTTCTGATTACAAAACAGGACCTGCTTTTTACCTATGAAACCTATCCGGTGTAATTCAAAATAAATGCATCCGGATTATAAAAAAGTCTTGACCGATATACCGGTATATTGTAAAATATATTTGAAGCTGAAAGAGAGAATATTTGTTAAATTAATAAGATATAAAAAATTTGAATGAATTTTTTCTTTTTAACACAAAAAGTGCTATTATAATTTTATAATAATAATTTATTTAAATTTATCGAGTGTAATGATATTTTTTAACGAAAGGGGTGCATGTATTATGAGCAAAGCTGGTTTTATTGGTCTTGGTATTATGGGTAAGCCAATGGCTCTGAACCTGCTGAAAGGCGGCGTTGACCTTCTGATCAATGACCTCAACGCCGACGCAGTAAAAGAGGTTGTAGCCGCTGGAGCAAAGGAAGCTTCCTATGAGGAGATTGGTGCTGAGTGTGATGTAGTATTTCTGATCGTTCCCAACGGCGACATCAGCAAGTCCATTCTTTTTGGCGAGAACGGTGTAGCAAAAACCCTTACTGCCGGCAAGGTAGTTTGTGATATGAGCTCCGTAACTCCTGTTGAGTCAAAAGAGTGCTATGACGGTCTGGCTAAAATCGGTGTTGGTTTCATCGATTCCCCCGTATCCGGTGGAGAGCCTGGCGCCATCAACGGAACCCTGGCCTTCATGGCAGGCGGAGACCAGAAAGACTTTGATGCCCTTCAGCCCTATTTTGATATCATGGGCTCCTCCGCAGTCCTGATCGGCGGCAGCGGAAGCGGTTCTGTAACTAAGCTGGCTAACCAGATTATCGTAAACAATACCATCGCCATCGTATCCGAGGCCTTTGTTCTTGCTTCCAAAGCAGGGGCAGATCCTGTAAAAGTTTACAATGCCATCCGTGGCGGTCTTGCAGGCAGCGCAGTTCTTGATGCTAAGATTCCTATGATCGTTGAGCGTAATTTCAAGCCGGGCGGCAAGATTTCCATCAACCACAAGGATATCAAAAATGTTGTAAACACAGCCCATGCCATCGACGTTCCTATTCCTTACTCCGCACAGCTCTATGAGATTCTCCAGACTCTGAAGATCCATGGACATATGAATGATGACCACGGCGGAATCGTTCAGTATTTCGAGATGCTGGCCGATGTCAAGGTTCAGAAGGTTGACGACTAGTCAGGCAGGAGGAAATATCATGGCATTAAATATCAGTGTATTTGATAAGTATAAAAAGATCGACGAAGCAGCAGTGGATGCCCTGCTTCTGGAAGAGATCAGGAAAAACAAGAAAAAGATCGTAGTACTTGATGACGATCCCACCGGTGTACAGACTGTTCACGATATCTCTGTTTACACCAACTGGACCAAAGACAGTGTCCGCAAAGGTTTTGATGAGGAGAACAATCTTTTCTATATCATGACCAACTCCAGAGGTTTCACAGCGGAAGAGACAACCAAGGCCCACCTGGAGATCGCTGCAGTGGTAGACGAAGTTTCCAAGGAAACAGGAAAAGAGTACATCTTTATCTCCAGAAGTGATTCCACCCTCCGTGGCCACTATCCTTTAGAGACAGAGATCCTGGCTGCTGAGTATGAGAAGAACACCGGCAGCATCATTGACGGCGAGATTATGTGCCCCTTCTTCAAAGAAGGCGGCCGCTTTACCATCGATAATGTCCACTATGTAAAATACGGGGATGACCTGGTTCCGGCCAACGAAACCGAGTTTGCCAAGGATAAGACCTTCGGCTACAAGGCAGCCAACATGAATGACTACATCGAGGAGAAGACCGACGGCAAGTTTAAGGCTGATTCTGTGATCGGCATTTCCCTGGAGGATATCCATGATGTAAACATTGACAAGATCGAAGAGCAGCTGATGGCTGTAAAGGACTTCAACAAGATTATTGTCAATGCCATCGACTATGTGGATGTGAAGGTATTCTGCGTGGCTATGTACAGGGCTATGGCCAAGGGCAAGGTATTTATGTTCCGTACCGCAGCCGGCATCGTTAAGGTAATGGGCGGCGTTACAGACCAGCCTCTGCTGACCAGAGAGCAGATGATCGTAAAGGATACTGACAACGGCGGTATCATCGTCATCGGTTCCCACACCGACAAGACCACCCGCCAGATGGAAGCCCTCAAGGCCAATGACAAAATCCGTTTTGTGGAACTGGATGCTTCCCTGGTTAAGGATGAGGAAGCCTTCGCCAAGGCAGTGGATGATTGCATCAAAATTGAGGAAGAGTGCATTGCCGCTGGCCAGACCGTATGTGTCTACACTTCCAGAGTACTGATCACAGCAGACACCGGAGACAAAGAAGACGAACTTCGTCTCTCCGTAAAGATTTCCGATGCTGTTCAGTCCCTGGTAGGCCGGCTCAGCGTGGTTCCCAGCTTTGTTATCGCCAAGGGCGGTATCACATCCTCTGACGTAGGAACCAAGGCCTTAGCAGTCCAGAAAGCCAATGTTCTCGGCCAAATCAAACCGGGTATCCCGGTATGGCAGACCGGACCGGAGAGCAAGTTCCCCCAGACACCATACGTAATTTTCCCAGGCAATGTAGGAGAGGATTCCACACTGAAGGAAGCAGCTGAAGTTCTGATGAAATAAGCTGGATCCTTACTGGCAGATTGGAATTGCAAAATGTGATTCTAAGATGAAGTATAGTTTCTGACCAGGGAAATTGAAAGTTTTTTTAGTTCATTTTTGGAACAGGAAAGATTCTTTTAATGTATACAAACTAATAACAGTTCGTGTTACAATTTTATGCACTTTAGTAACATCTTAATGTTACAAAAATAAAAAAGGTATTATTAAAAAGGAGGATTCTATTATGTTTATGTTTTTATCCCACCCCTTAGATCCCAATGGTTATGCATGGCCAGGTGAGCCGGTAGTTTCCATCCAGCAGTGCACAGACGTTACCGAAGAGTGCCCATTCTGCAGTTTTGTATCCACACTGCCCAACCATTTCGGAACCCATATGGACGCTCCGAGACATTTCGTAAAAGATGGTCTTGATATCAACCAGCTTGGTATCGAGTATTTCGCACACAAGGATGTTGCCCTTCTTGAGATCCCGAAAGAGCCGGCACAGGGCATCTACAAAGAGGATCTTGAGCCTTTCGCTGATATCCTCGGCAAGGTTTCTTTCGCTCTGATCCGTACAGGCCTTGAGAAATACCGTGACACAGACCAGAACATCTACCAGAACGAGGGTGCTTACATCGCTCCCAGCGCTGGTGACTACCTGACAGAGAACTTCCCGAACCTCAAGGGTATCGGTATGGACTTCCTGGCAATCGGATCCGCTTCCGCTACATGTCCTGAAGGCGAGCTTCCGCCGGATTGCCATCGTCACATCCTTGGCTACTACACAGGCAAGTTCTGTACAGGCGTAGAGGATATGCATCTTGCTGAGCTGCCCAAGGACGCTAAGATCGTTCGTTTCTTCAACGCACCTCTCAGAATCCTCGGTCTTGACTCCAGCCAGGTTGTATGTATCGCTGAGTTAGAAGACTAATCCGTCAGGTTCCAATCCGGCAAACTGACAAAGAAGACCGGATCTCCTTAATCATAAAGATTTGTGAGAACCAGGCACAGATTTGTGAGACCAGCCATACTAAGAAATAAAATGAGGGGCTGTCGCATTAAACAGACCCTGATTGCCAGGATTCTTGTATACTAAACATGCAAGAGTCCTGGCTTTATTTTTGCAGAAAAAGCATGCACAGTGCTGGAGTCAGACTCGTTGCGTTTGCTGTTTCGGTTCGCGCGCCTGTTATCCGCCATTCGCGCAAACTCGCTCCGCTCAGACAAGCGTTCGATGGCGGAAGCTAGCGCAAAC
>DLBH01000043.1 GCA_002494165.1 Lachnospiraceae bacterium UBA7026
CTGTCAGCAGGCCCGAATGTTTTTCAGAGACTAAAGTCTCTGCTCATTGAATTGAACGTTCGAGGTTGTTTTGTTATTCAGTTGTCAAGCTGCATCTCCTGCTTTATTAACAAGAATTTTAAATAGCTGCCTCAGGCTCCGGCCGGGCAAGCACTCCTTAGTGACTCAGCCGTTTCTCCTGCGCAACGAAATAAATTCTAACATGGATTATCTTAGTCGTCAACACCTTTTTTTAATTTTTTTCAAATAACCGGTAAAAGCCCACAAAGACTGGCTCTGCCCTTATCTGAAAAAGGGGCGGCTATTTGGAAATACCGGATCCACTACTAATGTTTCATCAGAAAAAATAAGGACCCGGCATCTGGCCGGGCCCGGAAAATCACTAGTTCATTCTTTAATATCAGAAGCCTGCTTGCAAGAGCTTGATCGAAGACAACTATTTTCTGAAATACTCAGAAAGATACTCGTAGGAGCCCCGCTTCATCAAAACGATATACTCAAAGCTCTTATTCTTTTTGGCCGAAACATTAATTTCATTTCCTTTACTGATGGTCTTAATCTTCTTCCAGCCTCTGACATCATCTTTTATATTTCTCCTGTAAAGGGCATAGGACGCTCCCTTTATCCCCTTTACCTTGACAGTAAGTTCTTTTTTCTTTTTCCTCACATGGGTGATCTTCACCATCCGCTTGTCTATCTTACCCCTGAAATCATTCCCCAGGTTTTTGATATAAGGAACTCCCCATCCATAATAGGCATCAAAACCCGGCTTGCCCAGGTCGACACAGTAACCCTTCATAATTTTAAAAAGGTCTATATTGGACTTGTCCGGATAAAACATCTTGAGATAAGCAAAGCAGGCGGCGATATGGGGCGTTGCCAGAGAGGTTCCCGTGGCATGGGAACACTTATCCACAGCCCTGTTTGTCGCTGTGTGGATATCTGTTCCCGGGGCACAGAAAGAGATTCCTGTCCCATAATTAGAATAGCGGTTATCAAAAGACATATACCTGATCAGGCCCGGACGACCGTCATTCTGCCTTAGGGCAGAAACAGCGTAAGTGTACTGGCTGCAGGCAGGGTAAACTCTGCCCATGTCCCCCTTCTCATTGCCCGCTGCCGCCACCATGATGATATTCTTGTCATAAGCTTCCTCAAAAAGCTTCTCCAGCTCCGGAACATAGGAGTTGCCACTGTCAATGGCAATACTCATGCTGATCACCTGCACACCGTCATCAATGGCCTTCCTGACAGCATTCACAATGGTTTCCGGCTTATTACTGTCTACCATATAACCATAAATACTAACCCAGGATGGGGTGGAGTCTGCTATAACTCCCGCACAGATGGTACCATGCCATTCGCTGCCGGATGTTCTGCCTATACGGTTTTCCACAGTACGACCCCTGAAAAACTGGTGTCCTGACAGAATCGATGTATCGAGGACAGCAACCTTCACAGGTCTCACGAACTTATAATTGGTACAGTCAAGCTTCAGCTTATCCATACCCATAGCATGGGCTCCGTAAGACTCAGAAATCTTGGTCTGCAGCACATTACTTTTTGCGGAAGCGGTTTCCGCCATGGCAGATGTCTCCTGTCTGTCCGCTGTGCTTGTGGTCTCCTTTTTCGTCTGGCTGGTAGCTGTCTGCTGCCTTGTGTCCGCAGTTGCCTTCTTCTGCTGGCTTTCCGGCTGCTGCTGGCTTTCAGGCTGGTCTTTCTCAGAGACCTTTCCCTCTGGGACCTGGTCTTTTTTGGCCTGTTCTCTGGCAGCCTTTTCCAAGGCCGCAGCCTTCTTTTCAGCAGCCTTTTTCCTGGCCCGCTCTTCCTTCTCAGCCTTCTTTTTCAAGGCCGCTTCTTTCTTCTTTGCTGCCTTTTTCCTGGCTTGCGCTTCCTTCTCAGCCTTCTTTTTCAAGGCTGCTTCTTTCTTCTTTGCTGCGATCCTAATGGCGGCAAGCTTCTTTTTCTCACTATTAAGTCTTTTTTTCTTTGTAGTACTGGTCTTTTTGCTGGCCGTAGTTTTTGCCTGGCTGGCACTGCCTGAGGGGGCAGCATGTACGGTCGTCATTGATAGAATTACTGCCATGACCAATGACAGTATACACACAGTTACTTTCTTCATACAATCTCTCTCACTTACCCTTAGCTGGTATTTTCCTGGTCTCAACCTGGTGACAAATCTGACATACACGCTCTGCGGTTCCTGCGGAATGGGCAGTCGCCTTTTTCTTCAGTTTCCAGCTGCCGAAACTGTGGCCGGTGCAGGGAACATACTGCTGATCAAATACCTTATGACATTTTTTGCAGACTCTTCCCTTGAGGCCCTCTTCCAGACAGCCAGGTGCCCTGATGACTCCCCAGCCGGACAAGTCATGGTCACCCGTGGCCGGGATTACTTTCTCAATCCTCTTACCGCAGCGGGAACAGGTCGAGACCATCAAACCGTCCTCTCCGCAGCTGGCCTCCTTCTCAGTCTTCCATGCCAGCAGTGTATGCCCGTTCTGAGTTACATAGATCCCATTGCTGGGACTGTTAATAACATTAATATACATTCTCCCGGAATCAAAATCTATTTCTTCCACTTCCCGGCAAATAGAAGAATCCAGGCTGTAGCTACCAAGATACTTGCCCTCGAGAGAATACTTATAGATCAGATTATGCTGGTAGCGGTACCAGTTAATATAGAGATACTCCCCGTCACTGGCCATCCCCTGATTCACCGCCACCTTGGGTACGCTGAAAAGACGGCTGAACTTTTTCAGATCCCGGCTGAAAAAGATTTCCGTACTTGTTCCCAGATAATAACCTCCCTTTTTGGCCACATAGGCAACCTTACAGAAATTCTTCGGCATGGTAAGGTCAGCAACCATCCTCAGCTGGCTGCCCTCCAAGGCCAGGACATAGGCATGCTTGTTGGTAACGCAGACCACATGTCCCGCAGCAGGATTATAGGTCAGGGAATTACTGTGTCTGGTATTAAAATCATAATGACCAAGAACAGTTCCTTTCTCCTTGTCAAGAACTACATAACTTGTAGAAGTACTGTCACTGCTGTACCTGGTGTATATGATATAATTGCCCGCAATGCACATCCCTTGGGATGTCCTTCTAAGATAACCCGCGGGAGGAAGGAAAAAAGCCTTCAGATCCTCTTCTAAAGAAGGATCATGACAGAAACCCTCCTGGCCGGCGGCATGGACAGGGGCCGGCAGGCAAGCCAGCAGTAAAACAAGACTAGCAAGCAACAGACAGCGCAAAAGCTGCCCTGACTTATTATCTGATCTATTCCTTGACATAATATCCATATTGTTAGTTAACCTTTCCTCCATTACATCTTTCTCCGGCGGACGGTGGGGAAATATGATTCCCTTCCAACGGCCCACTGTACTATCTTACCACATTTTTTTACTAAGGTCACTAAAAAGAACAAGTATTTTTACATAAATTACCAGTTCTTACCTTTTTGCGGTTTATTTAAACCTCCAGGGCCTTACCGGCCTAACAGATATAGAACTTACTTATTACTTTCTGATGATCCAGGGCCAGCCTGATTACCGGCCTAGCGGATATAAAGCTTACCCATGGAAAGATACCGTTCAAAAAATCCCTTCATCCTGTCAGCGGCCCCGGCCGGCAGCAGCAGGCGGACCGGAGAAACCATTTTCTCACAGACATCCCTGTTTACCTTTTTTAAATTGCTGCCTGTAAGCCTTATTTCCTTGAGTCTGGGAGACTGGGAAAACAGCTCCGGCCCCAGTTCCCGGACACCAGTCCCCAAAACCACGGTCTGCAGGACCCTGCATCCGGAAAATGCTTTTTTCCCTACCAGCTTTACCTCTGCCGGAAGCTTCAACTCATTCATAAATACACAGGAAGAAAAGGCCTTCTCATCAATCTCCTCCACCTGGTACCAGTAATCTCCCAGAAGAACCCTGCCCGGAAGGCTGACCTCCCTGGCCTTGGACTCATATTTGACCAGCCTTACACTGCCGGCGGCAACAGAGGGGTTGACGATCTCGTAGACCGAACCATCCTTGTGGCACCTTTTACCTTTGGGATTGGCAAAGTCCCAGGAGGCGTGAAGATCCACATGGTCCGTAACTGTTTCCGGCTGACTATCCCACTTCAGGACATAGCCCTTTCGGACCAGAGCTGGCAGTCTGATGTCATCTCCAAAATGAAGCTGCCTCTCTTCGATCATAGTCTCCCGGCTCTCCCCCGGAGCTGTCTCAAAAAACCTGACCATATAATCCCGGTAATGGGATTCAAAAGTGGCCCTCACATTCATGGGCCCGGTAATCGTGGAATAATCCTTATTCCAACCGGAAAATGTATAATAGTAAGTCGGGTCCTGGTCTTTTTTTGGATCTTCCGGAGCCTCGGCCCCATAGCCATAGAGAACATTATCCGCCTTTAAAAGCTTGCCGTCCTCATGGTAGAAGCGGACCCGGAACTGGCGGCGGCGCTCCTCAAATACCGGCCGGACCATCATGTCCCGGTTTACACCGTGGAGGTCCTCTGTCCAACCGGAGAAAATGTAGTCAAATTCTTCATTACCTTCCTTCTGGGGATGGAAGGGCATGGCGGCATCGCTGCCATAAGTCACGGTCTCTGTGCCCAGCAGGCCCCCCTTCTCCCCGGCATACATGATCAGATATTTCTTCGGAACCTCCCTGTAGACCGGTTTGACCACCAGGTTGGAGGTCACTTGGTTAAGGTCCTGGTCCCAGCCCTGGAAAAGGGTCTCATGATGGTCCGTCTCCCCAATCTTCCTGGGAAGTTCCGGCGGATCTGCCGCCAGGCCATGGGCCACAAATGAGGTCTTTATTACCTTCCCCTCCTGGTCCTGGAAAACAATGATATGATTTTGAACGCGCTTTTTTTCTGCCACAGAAATCCCCCCGATCTTCCATGAACTCCTGACTGCTCCTGACTGAGGCCCGCCGGGGCTCTCCCGGCCGGTATCCATCCGGCCCCGTCAGCGCGGGTTCTTATATATCCTCATAATTCTATATCTTTATTATATGTCTTTACAAATTATATGTCTTTACAAAGATCCGCGAAGGCTCCCCCAGTCAGCCTGCACAAGTCTGCCGGATCCAGGGCGACCTGCGTCCCGATCTTTCCTCCACTAACCATTATAACAGGATTTTTCTGTGCCGTCTCATGAAAATATGTCTTATATTGTTTTTTCATACCCAGGGGCGAGCAGCCTCCCCGGATGTAACCGGTCACCTTGTTAATCTCCTTGACATGGATCATCTCCACTGACTTGGCCCCGGCAGCCCGGGCGGCTTTCTTCAGGTCCAACTCCAGAGCAACCGGAATTACAAAGACAAAATACTCCTTTTTATTGCTCACCGTAACCAGGGTCTTAAATACATAATCCGGGTTTTCACCGGTAAGTTCAGCCACGGTCACTCCATCCACCGCCTCCTTGCCATGGGGGTAGGTTCTGGCCTCATAAGACACACCAGCCTTGTCCAGAATCCTCATGGCATTTGTCTTAGTTTCTTTTTTTGCCATCTCATTATCCTCCGTCATCTTATCTGCCTTATCAAAATCCTTTGGCCTGCCTCGTTTGTCTGCTGAAAGGTCTTTTTTATCCTTCTGATGCCAGGTCTTCTTATCATAAAATCATGCCCCGGTCTTCTGACACGGGACATGATTCGTTTTTTGTCTGTATTCCTTCTTAGTAGTCTGCCTGTTTTCCGGCTTTTTCCTCAGTTTACCTCCCTGGGCTCCGGGTCAGGCATTAAGTTCTTTTTTGAAACCGCTGATATAGTCCCTGGCCACACAAAGGTCATAGCCGCTTTCTTCCATGATATTGATGAAATGAGTTCCGACGATGCAGCCGTCGATGGTATCCTTAAGGCCTTTTACATCTGCTGCCGTCCGGATTCCAAAGCCCATCATAACCGGAATCTCAGAAGCAGCCTTGACTGTCTCCAGATAGCGGCGGACATTCTTATGGAAATCGGCCGCGGACCCGGTCACACCCATGGAGGAGACGCAATAAACAAAACCTCTGGCCCCTTTCAGGATCATGGGGATACGGTCACCGGAAACCGGAGCCACCAGCTGAATAAGAATCGGAGCATTTTCTATCAGGTCAAGGTAGGTCTGGATCTCGTCCTGCTCCTCTAAGGGCAGGTCGGGGATGATCAGGCCGTCCACGCCAACCCGGGCACATTCCCGGACAAAGGCTTCGATGCCATAGTACATGATCGTATTATAATACATCATAAAGAGGATGGGAATCTGGCAGTCCTGCCTGACCTCCTCCACCGCCTTAAAGATTTTTATTAAGTTAGTTCCTTTGAGGATGGACCGGTAGGAGGCATCCTGGATCACCGGGCCGTCGGCCGTCGGATCTGAGAAGGGGATGCCCAGCTCGAGAACGTCGGTCCCTGCCTCTTCCTGGGCCCGGATCAGGTCCTTCATGTGGTCCATGTCCGGCAGGCCGGCCGTCATATAAGTAATAAATGCTTTCTCTCCCTTTTCCCGGAGCTGCTTCATTCTCTCTTCAATTCTATTCATCTTACCGGTACCCCCTGTCCTTGAAATAATCGGCGATCGTATGCACGTCCTTGTCTCCCCGGCCGGATAGACACATAACGACTATGTCATCTTTGGTCAGCTTTTCCGACATTTTCAGCACATGGGCCAGGGCATGGGCACTCTCGATGGCAGGGATGATTCCCTCCATCTTACAAAGTTCCAAAAGGGCCTCCATAGCCTCATCGTCGGTGGCCGAAACATATTCAACCCTGCCGCTGTCATGAAGGCTGGCATGCTCCGGGCCCACTCCCGGGTAATCAAGGCCGGCGGAGATGGAACTGGCGATCTGGACATTACCGTCCTGGTCCTGGAGCAGGTAAGACCTCATACCATGGAGAACTCCCGCCTTACCCACGGAAAATGCGCTGGCGTGCTTGCCGGTCTCTATGCCGAAGCCGGCTGCTTCTACACCTACCAGCTTCACATCTGGGTCATCGAGAAACTCGGCGAACATACCGATGGAATTGGAACCGCCTCCCACACAGGCAACCACATAGTCCGGCAGCCGTCCCTCTTTTCCCAGGATCTGCTGTTTAGCTTCTTTACTGATAATTCTCTGGAATTCCTTGACCATCTTGGGGTAGGGATGGGGGCCCACGGCGGACCCGATGATATAGAAAGTATCCTCCGCTGTCCTGGCCCAGGCCCGGATGGCCTCATTGGTGGCATCCTTGAGGGTCCTGCTGCCGGTCTTTACACACTCTACCCTGGCTCCCAGCATCTCCATACGGAAGACGTTCAAGGCCTGGCGGGCCATATCCTCCTCGCCCATATAAACAGTGCACTCCATATTAAAAAGGGCGGCTCCCGTGGCCGTGGCGACGCCGTGCTGGCCGGCTCCGGTCTCAGCGATAACCTTGGTCTTGCCCATGCGCTTGGCCAGAAGGACCTGGCCGATCACGTTATTAATCTTGTGAGCACCGGTGTGGTTTAAGTCCTCTCTCTTTAAATAAATCTTGGGACCGTATTTTTCAGAGAGCTGCCTGGCATAATAAAGGGGATTCTCCCTGCCCACATAATCTCTCATATAATAATTATATTCCTCCCAGAAGCCTGGATCCCGGACTGCCTGGTCAAAGGCTGTCTCCAGCTCCTTTAAAGTATTCATCAGAGACTCCGCCACATACTGGCCGCCATACTCTCCATACTGTTTATTCTTCATTGTGCACCATCCTTATCAATTTATTTGTTTTCCCAGGGTCCTTGCCGCCGGAGCGCAGAACCGTCCCCACCATCCTGTCCGGCTTCTCTACGGCAGAGCTTAAGTCGATCACGTCGGGCCCTACCTTCCTGATGGCCTCCAGGACATTATTATCATCAATACCGCCGGCCAGGAAGATCTTCTTTCCCCGCCGGTCCAGACTGCTTATAAGGCCCCAGTCGAAGGTCCGGCCGCTGCCGGGCACCTTGCTGTCAAAGAGAAAGCCAGCAATCTTCTCCTTATCTCTTAGTCTTTCAAATTCATGGAGATTATCCACATTAAAGGCACGGATCACAGGAAGCCTGACCTCCTGGTAAAGGTCCTCCCCAAAGCTGCCGTGAATCTGCAGGACATCAAAGTAGTCCCCAGCCTCCAGTTCCCGGATCTGGTCCAGGTCCGGAGATATGGTCACAGCCACCCGGCTGATACCTGGCCTGACTCTTCCTGCCAGCCTCCGGGCCTCCTCTATGGACAGGTTCCTCTTGCTTTTTGCCACATATAAGATAAATCCCACATAATCGGGACCTGCTTCATTGACCAGCTCAATGTCTTCCTCACAGACCATACCACATATTTTTATTTCTGTCATCACTCAACCTTCCCAGTCAGCAAGGATTTCCGGGCTCTGGTCCCCTGCCTTTCCCTGCCGTTCTTCCTTGTAGATGGCCTTCCAGCGGGCAGCCAGGTCCTTTGGATGGTCGGAGAACATGAAGGCTCCACCGATTAAGAGGGCATCCACCTGGCAGGAAGCCAGGAAGCGGATGTGGGCATCCTCTGTCACCCCGCTCTCTGAAACAAAGACCGTTCCCTCCGGCACCATGGGCCGGAGTCTGGCCGTATTATCCAGGGAAATGGAAAAATCCTTCAGGTTGCGGTTGTTGACTCCCACGATTCTGGGATTGAGCCGGAGAACCCTTTCCATCTCCTCCTGGTCATGGGTCTCCATCAGCACATCTAAGGACAGGTCCCGGGCCAGCTGATAATAGTCAGCCAGATGGGCATCATCTAAGATGGCCGCAATCAGGAGGATGCAGTCGGCGCCGATGGCCCGGGCCTCATAGATCTGGTAGGGGTCTATGATGAAATCCTTGCGGATCATAGGCAGGGGGGATATGGCCCGGATCTGACGGAAATAATCCACATTTCCCAGAAAATGATCCTCCTCTGTCAGGCAGGAGATGGCGTCCACAGAGGCATTGTAATCATCGATCCGATCTGTCAGGTCCATGGTCTGGGCTATGCTGCCCAGGCTGGGAGAGGCCTTCTTGAACTCACCGATGATGGCCAGGTCCGATCCTGCCAGGGCCTGGTAAAAGGTCTTTCCTGCCTTGGTCTCCGGGCCGGTCTGGTCTGCCACCCGCCTCATCTCTGTCTCGGATATCTTCCTCTTATGCTCAACCAGTCTTTTCTTTTTATCTTCAACGATCACATCTAAAATCATAAAATCACCTCATCTCTTCCGGCTGACCCGGCCCCTGCATATTCAGAAAGTTCATGGAGACCTTTACCATCCTGTTGACCGACACGGCCCGGCCCCTGCATATTGAGAAAGTTCTCAACCATCCTTTTGCCGTGTTCCGTGTAGATGGACTCGGGATGGAACTGGATGCCGATCAGGGGGTAGTCCCTGTGGGCCATGGCCATAATCTCCCCGTCCTCCGTCCTGGAAAGGACCTCGAAGTCCCCGGGCAGGCTGGCCTCCTCCACTGCCAGGGAATGGTACCTGGCCACTTTGATGGGTGAGGGGATCCCGGCAAAGATGCCCTTGCCCCCGTGGCTGATGGTGGACTGCTTGCCGTGCATCAGTTCCCTGGCATGGACGATCCTGGCCCCGAAGGCCGCCCCGATACTCTGGTGGCCCAGGCAGATGCCCAGGATGGGTTTGGTCCGGTAGAATTCCTGAACCAGGTCCATGCAGATTCCCGCTTCAGCGGGAGATTTGGGCCCAGGGGAAAGGATAATCCTTTCCGGATCCATCTGCCGGATCTCTTCCAGGCTGATCTTGTCATTGCGGATTACATCTATATCTTTCTGGAAAATACCCACATACTGGTAAAGGTTGTAGGTAAAAGAATCATAATTATCGATCAGCAGTATCATAAGTCTTCCTCCTTTACCAGCACCTTGGCCAAGGCCCGGACCTTATTGCAGCATTCCTGGTACTCGCTGACAGGGTCACTGTCGGCGACGATGCCGGCGCCGGCCTGGATATAAACCTTATTTCCTTTTTTGATCATGGTCCGGATAGTGATGCAGAAATCCATATTCCCGTTAAAATCAATGTAACCCACGGCACCCCCGTAGAGGCCCCTCCGGACATTTTCCAGTTCATCGATGATCTCCATGGCCCGGACTTTGGGTGCCCCGGACAGGGTTCCTGCCGGCAGGAAGGAAGAGATTAGGTCCACCGGATGAAAATGCCCTTTCTTTTTTCCCTCCACCGTGGTCACGATATGCATGACATGGGAATATTTCTGGATGTGCATGAAGTCCACAACCTTGACCGTGCCGAACTCAGCGATCCTGCCCATATCATTCCTGGCCAGGTCCACCAGCATGACATGCTCGGCCCGCTCCTTGGGATCCTTCAATAGGTCGGCGGCCAACCGCTCATCCTCTTTCTGGTTCCTGCCCCTGGGCCTGGTACCGGCGATGGGGTTGGTCTCCACCAGCTTATCCTTATGCTTGACCACCATTTCCGGGGAACTGCCGATAATCTCAAAATCCCCGAAATTAAAATAGTACATATACTGGGAAGGGTTGATCTGACGCAGCTCCTGGTAGAGGGCAAAACCGTCCTGGCCGGTCTCGATGGTCCAGCGCTGGGAAAGAACGGTCTGGAAGACATGACCCTCCACGACATAGTCCTTGATCTTGTTGACCTTGGCACAGTAGGCCTCCAGATCGTCCGACTGTTTAATAATCTTCCCGTCCGGCTCTATGGCCGACGGCCCTTTGTCAGGCATATTTGCAAAGGCTTCCTGAATCATGCCGGCACACCTGGCCTCTCCCCTGGCCCTTCCCCGGTCATTGTCTTCTTCAATAACTACGGCGGTCATGGTCTCCGCCAAATGGTCGATGGCCAGAAATTCCGTCACCAGCATAAGCTGGATGGTCTCAATGCCGATCTCATCAGGATTGTCATCGGGCAGGTCCTCCCGGTACCTGACGAAATCATAGGCCAGGGCTCCCACCAGGCCGCCTGTAAAATAGAGCTGGCCATCGTCCCGGCGGATTTCGAAATCGCTGTAGTAGATTTTCAGCAGGTCCATGGGATTGCCCTCCATGGTCAGACAGCTTCCGTCTGCCCGCCTTACCTGCAAACCCTTTTTATCCGACCGGATAATCTCCTCCGGTTCCTTGCCCATGAAGACATATCTTCCGTTATTCCTGTCATAGCTTTCTAACAGAAAGCCTCTGTCCCTGCCCACAAAGCTCTGATAGATCTGGACAGCTGTCTCGTCTATGAGACTGACTGTCTTTGTGTAGGCTCTTCTGATACGTTTCATCCAAACTCCTTTCCTGGCCTGCCGGACCTGCCGCCGGTCTCCCGGCCCTGGCGGTCTTTTTTCCGGCATATCCCTGTGTCTGACCTGGCAGAATGCCTGTCCGGGCAAGGGAAGCTTTGCGGGAGGGTTTTCATTCATAACCGGATATTATCTTATGTGAAAAAATCCTATGTGGAAATACCTTATGGAAAATTATCCTGTGAATGAAAAAATGTATGAAAAAAGTCCCTGACTAAATCTCTTTAGTCAGGGACGAAATCATTCCTTTTTATTCCGCGGTGCCACCCTGGTTAGCGGGCAAAATACATGCCTCACACTCCCCTTTTCAGATACGGGTCCGAAGGACCGATATCCTGCCCCTGTAACGCGAGGACGCGGCGTCAGCTAATGGCAGTATTCCTGCTTTCACCTTGCATCTCCCAAATCCATTCCTTCTCCGCTGCCACACCGGTTTCCACCCTCCCGGCTCTCTGGACTGTCAGACTGGAAAAGTACTAATTTTGTTCACAGACTTTAATCCATTACAGTATAACAATTATAAATCTATCTGTCAATGTTATGAAAGATAAAGATTTCATTTTATGTCAAAATCATCTTCTTCCATGGAAACCGTTATCCTTCCTGTCACCGGGACAAACTGTCAGAATAGTCTTCTAACTGTCAAAATCTCAGTCGTCAAGAATGGTCATCCCTCCTGTCAGGACAATCAATCATCAGAATAGTCTTTCTCCTGTCAGGACAATCCGTCGTCATAGTGGTCCAGAAAATGATGTCTGATCCCGTCCTCCTTGTAGGCGATCACCGTAGCCAGGTTGACATTTTCCACGCTTCGGAAAATATTTTTTACGATCACCGGATCCCGGTCCTCCAACATGGCCAGCAATTCTTTGGTCTCCTGGCGCTTGGATATTTTTTCCTCCCTCTGTCCCGCGGCAAGGGCCTCGGTCATCCGGCAGGCGCACTGGATAAATTCCAGGCCGTTGTAGTCCTTCCAGCGGATGATGTCTCTCTCTCTGATGAGATAGAGGGGCCGGATCAGCTCCATGCCTTCAAAATTAGTGCTGTGGAGCTTGGGCATCATGGTCTGGATCTGGGATCCGTACATCATCCCCATGACAATGGTCTCGATCACGTCATCATAATGATGACCCAGGGCAATCTTATTACAGCCCAGCTTCCTGGCATTACTGTAAAGATAACCCCTGCGCATCCTGGCACAGAGGTAGCAGGGGGAATCCATGCTGACCTCGTCAACCACCTCAAAGATATCCGACTGGAAGACCTGGACCGGCACATGAAGTATCCGGGCATTGGTCATAATCGTCTGGTAATTGACCGGATTGTAGCCTGGATCCATAACCAGAAAGACCAAATCAAAGTTTTTCTTGCCATGCCTCTCCAGTTCCTGGAAAAGTTTGGCCATGAGCATGGAGTCTTTCCCTCCCGAGATGCAGACGGCAATCCTGTCCCCGTCCTTGATCAGCTCATAGTCATTGATGGCCTTGGTAAATTTCCTCCAGATCTCCTTGCGGAACTTCTTTATGATGCTCCTTTCAACCCGGCGGTGGTAGGGCTCCTCTTTTTTAGCTTTTTTTACCGGCTGGCCGGTCTGCCGGTCCATGGCCTGGTCCGTTATAGTACCGTTCTTATAGTCCAGGGACCGGTCTGTCGTTTTTTCATCCATATATACTATTCCCTATTTGTTCTGCAGGTCTGCCAGCCTGCCCTTTATAATCCCTGACTTTTCTTCTTTCCTCCACAGCAGCTAATCAGCATATAATCCTCTTACATGACTTCTGTACTGTGGTTTGCAACACATTTCCTAATAGCTTTTATAATGGTTCCCGGACCATTAAAGGAAGGAAAGGGCCATCTCCACCAGGAAAACGCAGGAGCAGGCTCCCACGGCAACCACAATCAGACTCCTGTCATAGATGGCCAGGATAATGGCCACCACAAAAGCTGCAGCCGCGGAGACCATATGGTCCGTGGCATAGAGGATGGCCGGAAAGGTCATGGCTGAAAGGACGGTGTAGGGTACATAGTAGAGGAAGGACCGGAAAAAACGGTTTGTAATCTTCTTTTTCATCAGTACCAGGGGAATGACACGGATCAGGTAAGTAACCACTGCCATCACCAGCAGGTATGGAAGAAAGACTTTATAATCCATTAATCATCCACCTCCTCTACAGGGAAGATCAGAGCCCCGGCAGCCGACGCGGCCAGGGTACATATAATGATGGAGAATCCACCGGATATGCCTGAGAAGACAGGCACATACCTGAGGATCATACTGATGGCGATGGCCATCAGAACCACAATCAGTACCTTGCGGTTATCCCGCGCTACCGGGACAACAATGGCGATAAACATACCATACAAGGCTACACCCAAAGCTCCCGAAATCATGGAGGGCAGGACATTTCCCAGGACAGCTCCCAGGAAGGTGCCCAGGCTCCAGCCAAATATGGGCAGGATAGTCAGGCCTGCAAAATATTCTTTTTTTATCTCTTCGTGGGATATGGCCACTGCGTAGATCTCATCGGTCACCGCGAAACCAAAAATCCACCGCCACAGGCCCTTGAAATCCTCCTCCACCTTCTGGGAAAGGGAGATAGACATGAGCATATAACGAAGGTTAATGATAAACTGAGACAGGGCCAGCTCGATGAGCGTCCCTGCCTCAGCTATGATGGTCAGGCCGGCGAACTGGCCTGCCGATGTCAGGTTAGTCAATGAAATCAGAACTGCCTGGAAGGTGGTCAATCCATTTTCGACGGCAAGAATACCAAATGCAAAGGATACAGCGATATAGCCCAGGCAGATGGGAATGCCGTCTCTCAGTCCGTCTTTAAAATTCATGGTTTTGCCTCTGCCGCTGCCTGCCGGCGCGGCTCTAAGTCCCGCTGGGATTAAGCCTCGTCAATGGCCTTGCCGATGTCGTGGCGCATGTACTTATTGTCAAACTGAATCCATTCCGTAGCCTCATAGGCCTTCTTTCTGGCATCCTTGAGGTCAGCGCCTTTGGCAGTGACACCCAGGACACGGCCGCCGTTGGTCACGATGCCGTCTTCTGTCTGTCTGGATCCGGCATGGAAACAGTAGTAACCATCTTTGTCCTTGAAATTCTCAAGACCCTTGATCAGGAATCCCTTCTGGTAGGATACGGGATAGCCGTCGGAAGCCAGGACTACACAGACTGCCGCATTGTCTTCAAACTGCAGGTCAATCTGATCAAGCCGGCCGTCGATGCAGGCCTCCATAACTTCGATGATATCATTCTTCATCCGGGGCAGAACCACCTGGGCCTCGGGATCACCGAAACGGGCATTGTACTCTAAAACCTTGGGGCCGTCCTCTGTAATCATAAGTCCAGTAAAGAGTACACCCACAAAGGGACGTCCCTCTGCTGCCATGGCATCCATGGTGGGCTGGTAGATATATTTCTCACAGAATTCTTCCACTTCCTTAGTATAGAAGGGGCTGGGGGAGAAGGTTCCCATGCCTCCGGTATTAAGACCCTTGTCCCCGTCCTGGGCCCTCTTGTGATCCTGGGCAGAGGTCATGCACTTAATGGTCTTTCCATCGCAGAAGGCAAGAACGGAAACTTCCCGTCCGGTCATGAACTCCTCGATGACCATCCGGTCGCCGGCAGAGCCGAACTTCTTCTCTTCCATGATAGTCTTCACGCCCTCCCGGGCTTCTTCCAATGTATTACAGATCAGCACGCCCTTACCCAGAGCCAGGCCATCTGCCTTCAGTACTATGGGCATCTTAGCCTTTTCAAGGTAAGCCAGTGCATCCTCTTTATTATCAAAATTCTCATAGAAAGCAGTGGGGATGTTGTATTTTTTCATCAGGTCCTTGGAAAATGCTTTGGAACCCTCGATGATGGCCGCATTTTTCCTGGGGCCGAAGACCCGCAGTCCCTCTGCCTCAAAAGCGTCAACCACGCCGCCTACCAGGGGATCATCCATACCGATAATGGTCAGGTCGATCTCTTTTTCTTTGGCAAATGCCACCAGCTTGTCAAATTCCATGGCTTTGATATCCACGCACTCTGCGTACTCCGCGATTCCGGCATTGCCGGGGGCACAGTAGATCTTGTCCACCTTAGGGCTCTTAGCCACTGCCCAGGCGATGGCATGCTCTCTTCCGCCACTTCCAACAATTAAAACTTTCATTTTAATCCTCCCTTTACTGATCTATGGTCACTTTTCTTCCGTTCACATGAACCTTGCCTGCGGCAATCAGGTCGATGGCTTTGGGAAGGATCACCCATTCTGCCTCTTCCATGATCCTGCGCTGCAGGATCTCTGGTGTATCATCGTCCTTCACTGCCACCGGCTTCTGCAGGATAATGGGTCCTGTATCGGTCCCCTCATCCACGAAATGCACCGTGGCACCGGACACCTTGACTCCCCGTGCCAGGGCTTTCTCATGGACATGAAGGCCATAACAGCCCGTACCACAGAAAGATGGAATCAGGGAAGGATGAATATTGATGATCCGGTTCTCAAAAGCCCGGATTACTGCCGGCGGCACCACTACCAGGTAGCCGGCCAGGACAACCAGGTCGATCTGCCGCTCAAGAAGGGCGTTGAGGAGGGCCTGGTGAAATGCTTCTCTATTCTCAAAATCCCTGGGTGCCAGCAGCAGGGCTTCCGCCCCGTATTTCCTGGCCCGCTCCAGAGCATAGGCATCGGCATTATTGCTGATGACCGTCTGGATCCGGGCACCTGTGATGGCTCCCTTATCAATGGCATCCATGATGGCCTGGAGATTCGTTCCCCCGCCTGACACCAGTACAGCAAGCTTTAACATAAATCCACTCCCTTTTCACCGGAGACAATGTGACCTACCTTACAGGCAGTCTCCCCTGCCTTGTCTAAAGCGGCCAGAGTACGATCTGCGTCTGAAGGATCCACAGCCAGCATCATACCAATACCCATATTGTAGGTATTGTACATCATTTTCTCTTCAATATGACCCTCTTTGGCCAGGAGGCGGAAGATCGCAGGGACCTCATAGCTGTCCTTCTTCACTACCGCCCGGGCTCCCTCGGGAAGCATCCTGGGAATATTCTCATAGAAGCCGCCGCCGGTAATATGGCTGCAGCCCTTGATGGTCACGCCGGCTTCTTTTACAGCTTTCAGGGCCTTCACATAGATTTTCGTCGGTGTCAGCAGGGCCTGGCCTAAAGTCTGGCCCAGTTCCTCCCTGTATTCTGCCAGGGCTTCCTTTTCCATAGGAAATACCTTGCGGACCAGGGAATAACCGTTGCTGTGGATACCGGAAGAAGCGATACCGATGAGGATGTCTCCCTCCCGGATCTCCTTGCCGGTAATCAGATCCTTCTCATCAACGATACCTACGGCAAAGCCGGCCAGGTCGTACTCATCTTCCGGGTAAAAGCCAGGCATCTCGGCCGTCTCACCACCGATGAGGGCCGCCTCAGACTGCCTGCAGCCCTCGGCCACACCGCTGACGATGGCCGCGATTTTCTCCGGGAAGTTCTTGCCGCAGGCAATGTAATCCAGGAAAAAGAGGGGCTCACCGCCGGCACAGGCGATATCATTGACACACATGGCCACACAGTCGATACCCACCGTATCGTGCTTATCCTGGAGGAAGGCCAGCTTCAGCTTGGTTCCCACACCATCAGTGCCGGATACAAGGGTCGGCTTCTCCATGGATTTAAACTTCTCCATAGAAAATGCACCGGAGAAACCTCCGATATTTGTCAGTACTTCTGGTCTCATGGTACTCTGCACATGTTTTTTCATCAGTTCTACAGAACGGTAACCCGCCTCAATATCTACTCCGGCTTTCTTGTAATCCATGTTGACTCCTTTCGAAATAGGTGTATGGTCCGGCTACATTTGCTTCAGGTAAGCCTGATATCCGATCTCATCCAGCTTCTCTGCCTTTTTTACCACCTGCTTTTTCAGCTTTTCTGAATAATCCTTCAGCCTGGCCAGCAGGTCTGGGTCAGAGACAGCCAGAATCTTTGCTGCCAGGATCCCTGCGTTCTGGGCCCCGTTGATGGCAACGGTGGCCACAGGGATTCCTGAAGGCATCTGAACGATGGAATAAAGGGAATCCACTCCTCCCAGGTCTGATGTCTTCATGGGGATGCCGATGACCGGCATGGGGAAGATGGCGGCACACATACCCGGCAGGTGGGCAGCCTTTCCGGCTCCGGCTATGATTACCTTATAGCCTCTTTCCTCAGCCGTGCGGGCATACTGGAAGAATTCATCCGGCTCCCTGTGGGCAGAGATGATGGTCATCTCAAAGTCAACACCCAGCTCTGTCAGCACATCTGCGGCTTTCGCCATGATGGGCATATCTGAATCACTGCCCATAACAATTCCAACTCTAGCCATTTTTAAACTCCTTATCTTATAATGGTCCTGGAAGACTCCCGGCTTGTTTTTGGAAAATGGCCGGAAGACACTTCCTTAATCAGCTTATATTGACTGTTATCAGATTATATTACTTAATAATTCCAGGGACCAGCGTCCTGCTTCAGGCTCTACATCGTCCTATCGGACGAAGGCCTGCTTC
>DLBH01000078.1 GCA_002494165.1 Lachnospiraceae bacterium UBA7026
ATTTGTTTTTTGTCGTGATTAAAATTGTGCACAAAGTGGTGTTCTCTATTGCTTTTTCCTACAAAAATTTTACACTAGCAGGGTTGGATTTTACTAAGTTCTGTCCCTGGCTTTTTGTGCCTCTTCCAGGCTATTGAAATTCCTGCCGGAAACTGAGATAATAAGAAATCAGTATTAGGAAGGAGAACGGACTATGAACATTTCCCAGATCAGATATGTATTGGAGACAGCGGCTTCTTCCTCCATCCGGGAGGCGGCGACCAGGCTTTTTATATCCCAGCCGGCCCTTTCGGCCAGCATAAAGGAGCTGGAGGATGAGCTGGGTATACTGATATTTGAGAGAAGTAATAAGGGGATTTCCCTTACAGATGAAGGAAGGGAATTTGTCACCTATGCCAAAAAGGTGGTTAGCCAGTATGAGATTATGGAAGACAGATACCTTTCCAAAGACAGTGACAAAGAGAGATTTTCCGTGTCCACCCAGCATTATAATTTTTCCATCAAGGCCTTTACCCGGCTTCTGAAAAGATTTGACCCTGAAAAGTTTGTCTTTTCCATCCATGAGACCAGGACCCGGCATGTCCTGGAGGATGTGAGGACCATGAAGAGCGAGGTGGGGATCATCTCCTTTTCCGGGGCCAATGAGGGAGTGATCAAGAAGCTGATCAGGGACTATGGCCTGGTATTTACTCCCCTCATGCGGCGGGAGACCTATATCTATGTATGGGAGGACCACGAATTGGCCGGGCGTACGGAGATTTCCATAGAAGAGCTGGGTGATTACCCCTGTGTGTCCTTTGACCAGAGCGATGACAGTAACTTTTATCTGACAGAGGAGGCCATGGCCGACTATGATTTTAAAAAGCTGGTCAAGTCGGATGACAGGGCCACCTCCATGGAAATTATTGCAGAACTTCACGGTTATTCCATTGGCTCAGGAATGCTGTCGGAGGAGGATGCCATCCTGAAGGGTCTGGTTTCCATTAAGTTGAAAGAAGAGGATCCCCTGACCATAGGTTATATCGTCAGGAAGGGGACAATCATGTCCATGTATGGGAAGGCTTATGTGGAGGAATTATTAAGATTCAAGGAATTATAGGGTTCAGGTCTCTTGCCGTCAACCTGACAAGACACCTGACATACTTATATCTTGACATGTCATGGGTTTTTGCTAAAATAGAGACTGACACCAGCCTGCAGACGGCAGATGGTGTGAATCTCAGGAGAAACTAAAAAAAAGGGAGAGATAGCAAATGGATAAAAAGGAGTTGCAGGCGGAGATTCTGCGGCTGAAAAAAGAAAAGGATATCTGTATTCTGGCCCATGCCTACCAGGACCATGAGCTCTGGGAAGTGGCGGATTACATGGGAGATTCCTTTGGCCTTAGTCTTCAGGCCCAAAAGGCTGAGCAGAAGAATGTCATTATGTGTGGTGTACGGTTTATGGCGGAGACGGTTAAGATCCTGGCCCCGGAGAAAAGGGTATGGATCGCCAACGATAAGGCTGGCTGTCCCATGGCCAGGCAGATGAACAGGATGGATGTTCTGGAACTGAGAAAGAAGTATCCGGATTACACAGTCTGCGCCTATATCAATACGACGGCAGACATGAAAAGGGCTGTGGATGTGGTAGTGACCTCCTCATCTGCCATGAAGATCATCAGCAAGCTGCCGGATGAGAAGATTCTCTTTATTCCTGACCCTAATCTGGGCGGCTGGATCGCAGAGCAGATGCCGGACAAGACCTTCGCCTTTTATGATGGAGGCTGCCCGACCCACATGCTGATTTCCGCTAAGGATGTGGAAGAAGCCAGGAGGCTTCACCCGGAGGCTAATATTCTGGTCCACCCGGAATGCCTCAAAGAGGTGGTTTCCCAGGCTGACTATGTGGGAAGTACCACAGGCATTATGAAGTATGCCAAGGAAAGTGATAAGAAGGAATTTGTAATCGGTACGGAAAACAGTATCGTGGCTCATTTACAGATAGAATGTCCTGATAAGACTTTCTATGCCTTGTCCCCTCTGTGTGTATGTTCCAATATGAGAATCACTACATTAGAGGATTTATATGGATGTATGATGGGAACCTGTGGTGATGAAATCCTGCTCAGTCCTCAGGAGATTGAGGAGGCCAGAAGGCCTATTGACCGGATGATTGAGCTGGGCGGGTGATTAAAGGAACGTGAGACGAATGAAAAGACATATATTTAACATTTTACCGGCAGGGGGGCCGCTGGCCATGACTGTCCGGGCCAGGGAGAAGAGGGAAGGACAGACCTCTATCTGACCCTGGTAGACCCCTCCCACAGGCTGCCAGATCACTGGCTGGACAAGATAGAGTTGGTGACGACAGTGAATTCTTTAGGAGAGAAATATCAGTTGGAAAAGGAGACCCTGGCCCATTATGATGCCCTGAGGAAAGAATTACTGGATGAGGGCATTGATATCGAGCTGGACAGCGGCTATCGGTCTGTTGAAAAGCAGCAGGAACTCTGGGACCGGTTTTCCAAAAAGTACGGGCCTGATGTGGGAAAATATATGGCTGTTCCCGGATATTCAGAGCACCATACCGGACTGGCACTGGATGTTTTTCTTATCGATGGAGACAAGATCATCAGAGATAACGATGACCTTTTTGCGGCGAAAGACCTTTTCGCCCGGGTCCACAAGCGGCTGGCAGACCATGGCTTCATCATCAGTGTCCTGCCGGGCAAGGAGAAGATCTGTGAGGGCCTGGCCTATGAGCCCTGGCATTACCGTTATGTGGGAGTGGGACCGGCCAGAGTGATGGCTGACCGGGGCCTGGTGCTGAAAGAGTACCTTACAGAATTTCATATGTAAATATTTTGTAAATTTTTTTAAATTTCTTGCTTTTTATGCTACAATATAGCTGACAGATAAAAAGAGTTGGCCGTAGTTATTGTGACAGAAATCTGTCATGCTAACTGCGGCCTTTCGTTTTCCCCATTCAGGATTCCATAGAGGTTTTTCCAGGGGAGCTGGTGGCCAGATTCTACTGTCCGGATTATCTGCCGTCGTACATTAATCATCAGGGAGGAGGTAGATTGTATGAAAAAGGTTAGTTTAAGGCAAAAAATCAAGTATTGGTTTGATAATCTCATGTCCAAAGGAACCCTGTCCCGGCTTTTGCTGTTGGGTATTATTACCTTGTCTGTGGTGCTTGCCGGTGCTTTGGCATCCATTTTAATGGGAGGGCCGGACGGAACCGGAGTATCTTCCCCGGGCCGGTCTATCTGGTTTACGCTTATGCATGCCATCAATACAGGTGTCCTGGCTAAAGAGGAAGGAACAGTCCAATATCTTCTGGTTATGACGATTGTAACCCTGACCGGTATTTTTATTACCAGTTTCCTTATTGGTACTATTTCAACGGGTATCAAGGACAAGATTACGGAACTGCAAAGAGGAAAGTCCCGGGTTATTGAAGAAGGCCATACAGTCATCATCGGCTTTGATGATAATATTGTCAGTATTCTTGAGGAACTGGTTATGGCCAACGAGAACCAGCAGGAGGCAATTGCCGTGATCATGGCGGAAGAGGACAAGATTAAGATGGAGGAGTTCATCAAGGACCGGGTTCCTGATCTGGGCAACCTCCGGGTGGTTTGCCGCAGCGGTAAGCCAGATAATCCCAACGACCTGCAGGTATGCTCCCTGGAAAGCTGTAAGGCGGTCATAGTCAACATTAGTGATGATTTCATGACAGTAAAGGCCATCCTGCTCTGCAGGAAGATACTGGATGATTGTGGAAGAGAGGATGTCTCCATGGTTTCCACAGTCAGGGACCGGGAGGTCCTGCAGCCGGCCAAGATCGCCGGTGGAAAAAGGGCCAGCATTCTGAACTTCCAGAAAACTATCGCCCGTCTTATGGTCCAGTCAGGACGGCATCCCGGTATGTCGGAAATCCTGTCCGAACTGCTCAGTTTTAAAGGGACTGAGATCTACGTAGAGGATAATCCGGAAGTCTATGGCTTTTCTCTCAAGGAATTAAATCTCCGTCTGGCTCATTCGACGGCCATCGGTATGATAAGAAATGGAAAACACATGCTGAATTGTAGTGAGGATACTGTTTTTGAACCGGGGGACAAGCTGATCAAGCTGGCTCTCGATGATGACAAGATTATTCTCAGGGATAGGGCAGTGATTGATGAAAGTGTTTTTGAGACGGAACCTGATACTTATGAAGAGCCTCACACTCTCCTGGTATTGGGATACACTGATATGCTGCATCAGATTCTGCTGGAAGAGGATGCCTATTCTGCTCCCGGATCCAGGGTAATCCTGGCTGCCGAACCGGGCAAGATAGACAAGGATACCATTCCCGCTCCTGAGGACCTCCATAATATCCAGGTGGACGTCCGCGAATGTAATTTATTTAAGCGCCAGGAGCTGGAGAAGCTGGTGGCAGAGGGACCCACAAGTATTATGCTGATGTCCGATATTGAGCTGGGTAGTGAGGAGGCCGATGAGCGTACCCTAATGCTGCAGCTTCACCTTAACGATATCGCCAGTGAGATCGGCGTCGTGATTCCCCTTACCATCGAGATGAACCATACGCGCAACCAGCGCCTGTCCCAGATCATGCGGGCTACCGACTTCGTAGTCAGCAGAAACATTACGGCCAAGATGATGGTTCAGATTGCTGAACAGAGTTATAGTAAAGATATTCTGGAGGATCTTCTGTCAGAGGAAGGGTCGACGATCTATATGAAGCCAGTCACCCGCTATATAAAGCCAGGCCTGCCGGTGGACTTTTATACCTTGAGGGCATCGGCTGACCGCTATGAGGAGATAGCCATCGGTTATAAAAAATATGCAGAAGATGGAACATTTGATATCGTGGTGAATCCTCCGGGCCAGACCAGGGAAAGCTTTGATCATAATGATGACCTGATCGTTATTGCAAAAATCTGACAGCCAAAAGTTTGATAATATATTTTAATACGGATATTTTATAGTACAAATATCAGAAGATATAGTATAATGATAATATAAACTGATGGCATGAATCTGAAAGGAGGTCCAGGATGAATCCTAAGAAAAAGAGACTATTATTTACTATGTTGCTGTTTGCTTTTATGCTGTTCTGCCTGCCGGCAGGAAAAACAGGTCTTAAGGTACAGGCAGCTTCCAAAAGAAGCAGCCTCTACAAGAAGCGGGCTAAGAAGGTGAAAAAGAATCTGCCCATAAAAGTTAAAAAGCTTTTGAAAAAAGGTTATGCTTATCCAGGCTGTAAGCTTCGGTATTCTATCAGAAGGGGACATCTTATGTTGTGCCGTCTGAGCGGAAGCATAGGGGAAGGCGCTTATGAGATTCAGGTCCTGGTTAACCTGAAGAATGGGAGGTGCCAGATTCTGGACAACATGGTAAGCATTCCAGATACGTTTAAAGTATCGCTAAAATAAAGAGCTTATAAAAAAGAGAAAGAGCCTTCAGGCAGCCTGCATGGACGGGCCGCCTGAGGGCTTTTGTCCTGTCAGATCGGATTTCGGTTTTTTCTCTGGGACCGACTTTTTTATTTTTACTGGTACACAGGTCTTTTTAATAGTATAGTGATAGTAAATGATGCTTAAAACATTTTTAATTTAACATGAACGATGGTACTTAGGTGGATTCGGCCAGCCAGGGCAGGGATTTCATTGAAGGGCATATGTGACATAAGAAGGATAAGGAGAAGTGACCCTATGGATCTGGAAATCAGAAAGTTGGAGAAAAAAGAGGACTATTTACAGGCAGAGTGGCTCCTGGCTACGGCCTTTCTTAACAATTGGGATGAGGAGGAGGCCAGGGAAAAAGCAGTCCATCCCCAGGGAGACATCTGGGCGGCCTTTGATAAGACAGGAAGGATGGTTTCTGCCATATCTACCCTGCGCCATGAACTATTCTATGAGGGGGATGTGATTTCCTGCGGCGAACTCCATATGGTCGGCAGCCTTCCTGAGGTTCGGGAAGCAGGAGCGGTGAGGGCGCTGATTGGACAGATTCTCAGAGACTATAAGGAGAGGGGAGATTTCTTTGCCACTTTGCTTCCTTTTTCTTTTGCTTTTTACCGTAAGTTTGGTTTTGAGGCAGCCTCGGAAATGTTGGTTCAGAAGGCAGCCATAGACCAGTTCGCTGGTTTTTGTCAGGAATATGAGGCCAGGCAGATCCTCTGCCAGGAAGATGTGGATCAGGCAAGGGCCCTGTGGCATCATTTCATCGGGAACTATAATCTGGCCGACCTCAGGGACCGCCAGGCCTGGACCTATGGAGATGGGGGAGAGTTTGGCAGCAGGGACTGGCAGCATATGGACAAGCAGCCCTACAGCTACATCTTCCATGATCAGGCAGCTAAGGCCAGAGCCTATTTCAGTTTTATATTTATTCCGGGTCCAAGGGGACCCTTCACCGGTACCATGAAGGTGACAGACCTGGCCTTTGACAGTCCCCAGGCCCTGCGCAGTATCTTTGCCTTTATCTATGGTATGAGGGCCAAGATCCGCCAGGTCCAGATGAGCCTGCCGGCAGATGTGGACCTGAGTCTTATGCTGCCGGAGCCTGACCTTATGGAAAGGGAACTGGACAGCCATTATACTGCCCGGGCCCTCAATATTGAGAAAATTCTGGCAGCTATGAGCCAGCCTGGAGAAAGGGGCAGTTACAGTCTCCACGTCACTGATTCTTTTCTGCCGGAAAATACCGGAACTTATACGGTAGCCTTTGCCCATGGAAAGACAGAGTCGGTACAGAAAGGGGAAGGACCTGTTGACCTGGAGTTGACGGTGGAGACTTTCTGTCAGCTGGCAGTGGGCCTTATAGGCCTGGAGGCCGCCCTCTACCGGGAGGGGACACTTCTTAAGAGAAAAAGGGAACTTCTGAAGAAGGTTTTCCGGAAGAGACCGGTTTTACTGGACTGATCACGAACTTGTCAATAATTATAGGAGTTGCCAGATGCTTGCTAAGAGGGTAGAGAGCGAAGAATAATAGTAGTAAGAGTAGCCAGAAAGAAATCATAATAGTATCAAGAGACTAGTGGGAAACTAGCCAGAGCGGAAAATAATAGTATTAAGAGAGTAGTGAGAGAGTAACCGGAAAGCAGAAAGATTAGTAAGAGATTAAAAAGAGGAGGGTGCCATGAAGTATAGAATGTTTGGGAAAACCGGTATGGAAGTTTCTGCCATGACCCTGGGTACCTGGGGGATGGGCGGTGTCGGCTGGGATGTCTATGATGAGGAGACCAAGGCTGATGCCATCAAGGCGGCCCTTGAGGAAGGAATTAATTTCTTTGACACAGCGCCCGCCTATAATGCAGGTGCGGCAGAGCGGTTTCTGGGAAGGGTATTGAAGGAAGAGGGGGCCCGCGGCCAGGTTTATATTTCTACCAAATGCGGTAATGTATTTAAAGATGATATCACCTATGTCCGGGATGGCCGCTATGATTCGATCATCCGCCAGTGTGACCAGTCCCTGCTAAACCTGCAGACAGATTATATTGACCTGATGCTGATTCACTGGCCGGATCCTGCGACCCCATTTGAGGAGACTATGGATGCCCTGAACCGGCTTAAAAAGGAGGGAAAGATTCTCCATATAGGTGTCTCTAACTTTGATATTGACCAGATGAAAGAGATCAGCCGGTATGGGTCCATTGAGGCCTACCAGCCCCACTATTCCATGGTCAACCGTCAGGCGGAGGAGACTATGAAGTGGGCGGCAGCGCAGGGTATGGGAGTCATGACCTACGGCTCTCTTGGCGGTGGTATTCTTTCCGGCAGATACCGGGAACTGAAGACCTTCCCGGCAGCAGACAGCCGCAACCGTTTTTACCAGCATTTTAAAGAGCCTATGTTTTCCAGGGTCATGGATCTGCTTAAGGTCATGGACCAGGTGTCAGCCGCCAATGGCCAGATCGCCCTGGCCCAGCTTGCCCTCAAATGGTGTTATGAGAAGCCTTTTGTATCCACCTGTATCGTTGGAACCCAGAAGAGAGAGAGGGTCCTGGAAAATGCCAGGAGCTTTGACCAGGAGCTGGGAGCAGAAGACTGGGCCAGACTGGACCAGGCCGTAGACCAGCTGACCCGGGCTTAACAATGAAACTATTATTATATTTTATTTAAATAACAGTATAAAATTGCAATAATCTGATTTTAAAAAGCTATTCCGGCTCATAAGCGATGCCAGCCTTTGTGTATTTTTCGGCAACCTGCTGGAAAATGCCATTGAGGCCTGCAGGCGGATGATTGATGGGAAACCTTTTATCATCCTTCAGACCAGGGTGGCGGGAGAGATGCTGTTTATTTCTATGGAGAACAGCTATGACGGAACATTGAGACTGGAAAATGGCCAGTCTTTGCCGGAGGACTTTGACGTGGCTGACACGGGTCTCCTTTCCTCCAAACATGACGGAGTGGGGACCGGTCTTCAGTCGGTCAGTTCCATCTGCAGGAGTCACCAGGGGTCGGCTTCCTTTACGGTAAAGAAAAACTGTTTTCGGTCAGAGATCTGTATCAGGCTTTGACCTGATCTCTTACCGGTTTTGAAACATAGTATGAATCAGTCTGTGAAGATGTGACAGATAAGCAAACAAAAAAGCGTTTCAATGACTTTGCTCCCTGCTGAGTTGAAAGGGGAAAGGTCATTGAAGCGCTTTTATTGTTTCTTTGAATAAAAAATCTGTCTAAGAGGCCTACTTTTTGAAATAGGTTTTTTCCACAAAAATCCTGTTAGCCGCGGCAAGAACTACACAGCGGACCAGAATGGTCTGCTCTGTCCGTTTGGTTTCTATACAGGGGAGAGCCTTGCCGGTGAAGGAAAATGCTTCTTTCAAGGCGTTCTCGAATTCCCCGCAGAAAAAATTATAAGCAGTTTCCAGTGGGTAGGTATCCCTTTGGATCTCAAAAAACTGGGCAATCTGGGGCAGGGTAAATACCTGTTTTAACAGAGTAATGATAATCAGATAACAAAGATGGTCCCTGGAATAACGTTTGGAGACCGCCGGCGGAAGGGCCCGGAGCTTTACATAATTGTTGATCATGGGCCCCGTGGGAACTTCGTCAATCACGGTGCAGGTGGCATCTTTTGTGATGTCAATCAGCTGGTCCAGGTACAATGAAATGTTGGGCAGCTCCTGATAGCGGGGAATATGGTAATCAGTTATGGAATGTAAAAAATCAGAAGACACCATGTCAATTCCTCCAATTATAATCTTAGAATCTGTAAAAATATCTACAAAGAATTTTATCACGGGGAAAAGCGCCATGTCAAGTTAGGGAGAATATTGGTTGATATGGTAATAAATATATGATAATATAATGTTCAACATTATATAAAAGCCTATAAGACATTTTAATAAGACAGGCTATATATATTATATTAGGAGGATAAGCATGAAACTTCCAGAGAAAAAGGTAAAGAAACTTATTGGAATGATGAATTCCATTACCCAGGTAAAGATTCCGCCCATGAAACCGATCCTGGAGATCTTTGACATGGCCATGGATGAGAAGATGCTGGACTTTCTGCTCCGGGTCGGCGTTGAAGAACATACCATGAAAGAACTGAAGAAGATCTATGTCCGCATGTATGGCAGAGAGGACTATGAGAAGAACTGGAAGGCATTCTGGAGAGTATTATATGAAGACCATAGCCGTCAATGTAAATGTATTAAATAAAAATGATGAGATTGCAGACCAGGTACACACATTTCTTGCAGGAAAGGGTATCCGCCTGATCAATCTGCTGGGAACACCCGGGTCAGGTAAGACTACATTTCTGGAAAAGGTATTGACCAGTGACGAGGTTGACCCTTCTAAAGTGGCAGTGATTGAAGGAGACCTCTATACGGCCAAGGACGCGGAGCGCATGGAAGCGCTGGGGGTCCGGACCATCCAGTTAAACACAGAAGGGGCCTGCCATCTGGAGGCTGATATGATCCAGCGGGCTTTGGAAGAGCTGGACCTGACCGGCATAGAGACTGTCATTATCGATAACATCGGCAACCTGGTCTGTACCAGTGAGTTCAATCTGGGCGAGGATGTCCGGATCGGGATCTCCAGTGTCACAGAGGGCAACGACAAGCCTTTGAAGTACCCATTGCTCTTCCAGACTGCCCAGTATGTCCTGGTAAATAAGATGGACCTGCTGCCCTACACCAACTTTGATATGGACCAGTTTGAGAAGGATATCCACTCCCTGAATCCGGAAGCGGAGATTATCCCTTGTTCCGCCATAGAGGGAAAGGGTCTGGATATAGGATTAAAGTTAATCCGCCCATAATAATTATTATAGAATATAGAAAAGTCTGACCGGAAAATAAGACTTTGGGGTCATCTGCTGCACAGAGCAGGAGGCCCTTTTGTTTTTTATAGATGTGCCGAGTCTGGGAAGCCCGGTCCGTGTCTGTGTATAAGCAGGCCAATTTAGCGGTCACTTTCTATGGGGTATGCATCGTACGGTGAAAGAGACATTTCCCATTGAAAAAAGAATCGGATCACTCAATTGTTTTAATATTGAAAACTGCTACTGCCGGTAGCAGATTTTTCTGCCTGCATTTTCTATAATGTGTCCATAAACAATAAAAAAACTTTGAAGGAGGATACAAGGATGAAAGAAAGACAGACATTTACAAAAAAGGATTTTCAGAATGGTGATATCGTGGTGACAAGAGGCGGTGAGCCGGGAGTGGTGATTGTGGACAAGGAGATGATTCTCTTTCAGAACGGTGGCTTCGATTGTTTTGACATGTTCACGGATGACCTCATGTCTGACGATGAGGAAAGACAGTGTGATATCATGAGAGTCTACCAGGGTGACAGCCTTTTCGGTTTTGAGGATTATTGTGTTGTTAACCTGGTATTTGACAGGAAGGAGGAGCCGGCGCTTAAGGCGGAAAGCAAGGAGGTTCCTGTTCAGGAAGAAAACAGGGCCCCTGCTCTTCCTGAAAAGAAAGAATCCGGAGAGAAACCAATCCGTGTTATGGTCCAGGCAATTTATGGAAACCGCACCTGTATGCAGGTAAAACCGGAAAACATGGATAAACTGATCCTGGGTTACCTGGACTATTCCCTGTCCGTCGGTGGGAAGATTGACAGGACTATAATTCCTGTTCCAGGTGCAGAAAACCTGGTTATCATATATAATAGATGTCAGGAGGAAAAGAGGCTTCAGGAAAGGGACAGGCTCCTGGCCGAGAGTAATGTGGTTTTCAGGCCCCTTGCTGTGATTCATGAACTGGGCCTTTGCCTCTACAGCCGCTGCCTTGTCTGCAGGATTAATAAAGAAGGCGGTTTTGAAAGTCTGGAAGAAGAAGATTTAAAAGAGTTTCTCCACTATCTGTCAGAATAGAATCCGGGAGGTGAGGAATATGAGAACTATCGTAGTCGGAGATATCCATGGTTGTTGTAAGGAGATGAAGACCTTGCTGTCAGACCTTGAAGAGAGGGGAACCTACCTTCCGGAAGAAGACAGGCTGATATTTATCGGGGACTATATTGACAGGGGACCGGATGCCCGGCTGGTCGTAAGTTTTATCAGACAGCTTCAGGAGGCCCGGCCCGGTCAGGTGATTCCCCTCAAGGGAAATCATGAAGACATGCTTCTTGATTACATGGACGAGGGAGGCTTGAGCTGGCTCTTTAATGGCTGTCAGACTACCATCCACTCCTATGAGGGACATGGGGATGAACTGCAGGAGGATATGGAATGGATGCGCCGGCTGCCCCTTTTTTATGAGGATGAAGATTTCATCTATGTCCATGCGGGTATTAATAAGAAAAAGACTATGGAAGACCAGGACGATGAAACCCTACTCTGGGCCAGGCAGGAATTCTATATGGATCCGGCAGTCTATGGGAAGAGGATTATTTTCGGCCATACACCCACCATGTTTATAGATGGCGGCGCCTCTCCCCTCTGGCTCAATGGGGGAAATGATATTTCCATCGATACCGGGTGTGTGTATGGTGGGAAGCTGACGGCCCTCCTCATTGAAGATGGGCAGATAAAAGGCTATTATCAGGTCAGGAAAGACAGCCCGGAAGGAGAGCGGGCAGAGTTTTGCCGGATTAATGAGGTCGATAAATGAAGAAAAGGATTCTGCGGCCTGCCAAGAGGCGCAGGGTTAATGCAGAAAGGGTAAGGAGGCCGGCTATGAGGGAGGAAACATTTTATATTAGTAATCACCAGACCGTACGGTTGGAATTCTTTCTGGATAAATGTGATACTTTTGAAGAGTTTGAGAAGAGATTTTCTGACGAGATGTTGAATGAAGACGCACAGATTGGAAATTACCTGGAGTCACTGCTCTTTAAGTATGACAAGAAGGCGGCTGCTGTGTCAAAGGATGCGGGTCTGGCCATATCCTATGTAGGTAATATTGTCAATGGCAAGAAGAAAAATCCATCCCGTAATGTATTGATTGCCATCTGCCTGGCCATGGGAACCACCTTTGAGGAGGTTCAGTACCTCCTCAAGTATTCCGGTCATGCCCCTCTCTATGTAAGGAGGAAGCGGGATGTGATTATCTGGTTTGGTTTTAAGAAGGGCCAGGACCTCTATACGGTCAACGATACTCTGTATGAGAGAGGATTTAAGCCTTTAGTCAAAGGTTGAGCCGGATCATTATATCCGGCAGGCAGGACAAGTCCGGAACAAAGAAGAAAGAGAAGCGGGGGGTGGACTGGCCACCCAAAGGAGAAAGGGACAGATGAAAAGAATCGATGAATTGAATCTTATAGAGATTGATGGTGTCTCCTGTTGTCAGGGACATGCCTATCCTTTTGGGGCATACTTGTGGTCTTTATAGCAGG
>DLBH01000064.1 GCA_002494165.1 Lachnospiraceae bacterium UBA7026
ACCGATCGGTGCTGAGCAGGTAAAAGAAGCCGGCCAGTCCATCATGTACATGCTGGAAGCAAACCCGGGTCCCGGTCTTGGCGTCCTTCTTGCTTACTGGGCATTTTCCAAGGATAAGGCTACCAAGGATTCCGCTCCCGGTGCCATCATCATCCATTTCCTGGGTGGTATCCATGAGATCTACTTCCCTTATGTATTGATGAACCCGATCATCATCATTGCTCCGATTATCGGTAATATCTGTGCCATCACATGGTTCTCTCTGACCGGTTGTGGTCTTAAGGGACCGTCCTCACCTGGATCCATCGTTGCTTTTCTGGCCATGGCACCTAAGGACAAAGTATTCCTTATCCTTATCGGTGTTCTCCTGGCAGCAGCAGTATCCTTCGTGATTGCTTCCGTAATCATCCGTGCTACTTCTACCACAGCTTCCATCGAAGAAGCCCAGGGACAGATGGCTGATATGAAAGCCCAGGCCAAGGGTACCGCAAGTGGAAATGCGGCAATCACAGACGCAGCTTCCGTAAAGAAGATCATCTTTGCCTGTGACGCAGGTATGGGCTCTTCCGCAATGGGTGCTACCAAGTTCCGTAACAGGATTAAGGCTGTCCGCCCCGACATTACTGTAAAGAATACTTCCGTTGACAATATCCCGGCAGATTGTGATATCGCCGTAGTACAGACCACTCTGGCTGACCGTGCAAGAAAGTCCGCACCCCAGTCCCAGCTGGTAACCATCGGTAACTTCCTCAATGACCCGGCTTTAGACCAGCTCTATCTGCAGGTTACTACTCTTGACGCTCCGGCAGTTGCACCGGCAGCTGATCAGGCAGAGACCGCAAGACCGGTTAAGAAGGATGTCCTGGTTAAGGAAAGCATTAAGCTGAACCAGCCTTCCGTGACCAAGGAAGAGGCTATCAAGCGGGCAGGAGAGCTGCTGGTGGAGAGAGGCTGTGTTGAGCCGGCCTATGTTGATGCCATGTTAGAGCGTGAAAAACTTGTCAGCACCTACATGGGCATGGGTATCGCCATTCCTCATGGTACTTCCCAGGCTAAGGGTACTGTTAAGAAGACAGCCATCACCATGCTGCAGTATCCGGATGGCGTAGATTTCGGCGATGAGAAGGCCCAGCTTGTTTTTGGTATCGCAGGAATCGGCGATGAGCATCTCGACCTTCTCGGCAAGATCAGTATTGCCCTTGACGATCCGGAAACCCTGGAAAAGATGAAGACCACAGACGACGTTGACTGGATTATGAAGACACTCAGCTAAGAAGCTTTTACTTAGGGGAAGGAGCATGATTAGATTATGAAAACAGCAATTCAATTTGGAGCCGGTAATATCGGAAGAGGTTTTATTGGAATGCTTCTGGCACAGGCAGGCTATAAGGTAGTATTTGCCGATGTCAATCCGACCATTATCGACCGTCTGCATGAAGATAAAAAGTACGTGGTTCAGATCCGGGATACGGAAAACCAGGATATTGAGATCAGCAACATTGACGGTATTTATTCCACCGGAACAGAGATTGTTGATGAGATTTCCCAGGCAGAGATCCTGACAACGGCAGTAGGTCTTACCATCCTGCCTAGGATTGCTCCGGCCATTGCTGATGGTATTAAGAAGCGCTATGAGGCAGGCAGCGAGGAATATCTCAATATTATCGCCTGTGAGAATGCCATCCGGGCAAGCTCCCAGCTTAAAGATCATATCTATAAGCTGCTTGACACAGACCAGCAGGCCTACTGTGATAAGTATGTTGGTTTCCCGGATTGTTCCGTAGACAGGATCGTTCCTCCAATCCGCAATGAAGTTCCTACTACGGTTGTCGTGGAAAATTATTATGAGTGGAATGTGGAGAAAGCTTCCTTCAAGGGCGGAATTCCCGCTATCGAGGGAATGAACCTGGCCGATAATCTGGATGCCTACATCGAGCGTAAGCTCTTTACCCTCAATACCGGTCATTGTATTACTGCTTATTTGGGAGTACTCAATGGCCTGGCCACCATCAAGGAGGCCATCGAGAATCCTGAGATCTATGCCCTGGTCCATGAGGCTATGGAGCAGTCCGGTGCCGGTCTTGTAAAGAAGCACGGCTTTGATCCGGGAGCCCATGCGGCTTACATTGAAAAGATTATCAAAAGATTTAAGAATCCTTACCTCCGGGATGAGGTGACCAGGGTAGGAAGGGAGCCCATCCGTAAGCTGAGTGCTTCTGACCGTCTGGTAAAGCCCACCCTTACCGCAGCAGGCTTTGGTCTGCCGGTGGATAAGCTGATTCTTGGTATCGGTGCTGCCCTCCATTACAATAATCCGGAAGATCCCCAGAGCGTAGAGCTCCAGGCTAAGATTCAGGAAATGGGCGTCAGGGAAGCTTTCGCTGAAATCTCCGGTATCGAAGACGTGGTTCTCCTTGACCAGGCTGTGGCAGCTTACGAAAGTCTGGCATAAGCTATACGGAAAACCATTATGATTAGCAGATCTGTTGGATTTGATAAAAAACCCGATATCCATGCCCGGCCGGCCTCCCGGCTGGCCGGACTGGCTTCTGGTTTTGAAAGTATGATCTATTTTTCCGCAGGAGATTTTATCGCAGACGCTAAAAATGCCATGGATATTCTTGATTTTTTTTCCGGGAATAAATATAATTCTGGAGATTTTGATCTGATTGCCATGGGATCTGATGAGGCTGCGGCTATGGACCAAATGATGGAGCTGTTGTATACCTTCCGGTAACAGCTTTCCGGAGATTGACTTTTTTGGAGGATATGAGAGTATGGATACAGTAAAGAAGAGACGGTCATCCATAGAAGGACTTATCAATGAGCGGGGTAACATCAGCTTCGTTGAATTGAAGGAAGCCTATCCCCACGTCTCTGACATGACCCTGCGGACGGACCTGAAGGCGCTGGACCAGCAAAAGAAGATCGTAAGGATCCATGGCGGGGCAAAGTCCGTGAAGGATGTTGTGGGTATGGAGGACAGTCTGCAGATGCGGACGGCAAAGCATATGGTGGCAAAGAAGACCATTGCCAGAAAGACCTGTGACCTAATCAAAGCAGGCCAGACCATTTTTCTGGATGCCGGCTCCACTACAACCCTCCTGGCCGACCTTATGCCGGACCAGGATAACCTGGTGGTGACAACAGGGATCAGCTGTGCCATGAAATTATCTTCCAAAGCCAAAATCAGGGTTCTGATGCCGGGAGGAACGATGGATTCCTACAGTATGGGTCTGTGTGGAAGCAAGACCGTCAGACAGCTGGCCGGGATGAATTTTGACCTGGCCATCATCAGCGCGGCAGGCTTCCGTCCCGATGTGGGCTTTTCCTGTCTGAGTGAAGAGGAAGCAGCCCTGAAACAGACCGCCATGCTGAGGTCCGGGCAAAAGATTATTTTGCTGGATTCTTCAAAATATGACATAGTAACAACTTTTTCCTTTGCCAAACTTAAGGACATCAATGGATTAATTTCCGAAGAATATCCTCCTAATATGGAAAAGTTATGCCAGAAAAATAGTGTAACCCTCTATTGAAGAGGGAAAGTCGGAATAAACTTTGGAAGCGTAAATGGCCCAAGAAGCTTCCGGGAGATTCTGACCAGAAAAGAGAGCTGCTGCTGTCCTGGATTTTCAGGATTGGAGCAGCTTTTTCCATATACTGATTTTTTCCGGGGGATAGAGGGGAAGCTGGCTGTCCTTTTCAATTAAGGATATGGAATCCCTGCCGGGTTCGATCAGCAGGGTAAGTACTGACAGGTCAAGCTCATCCAGGTCATTATAGCAATTAGTTTCTATAATGTGATTGAGCACTGTCTCGGAAAGCCGGAGAAGGTCGTCTTTTTCCTTTTTATTAAGAATGATATCATCGGTGGAAAAAACGGTAGAAATATCTTTTAAAGTAACCATTGTTCAAGTCTCCTTTTGTGTGCATAGTTAACTGCGATAGAGTGTTGAAATAATATATATAAGCCATTATATATTGTTGATATAAAAAATACAAGGAGGTTATAGCTTTTATAAATACAAATATAAGGATAAAGAGGAAGATAGTATTTTCAAAATTCCGGGACTTGGGACTCGGTCAGATTATAATGCCTATGTTGAAAACAGGAAATGTTTCTGTTAATATAAATGGAAGAATCATTAGAACAATTGGGCTGGAACAAGGACTGGTTTTTCTGAAAATAGCAAGGGCTGATCTGGCAGCAGGCCAGGAAAGCTGACTGAGAGGATGGACAGATGAAAAAGATATTGCGGATACTTCGGCAAAAGGATGCGGAAAGTCAGAGTTACTGGGAGTCTTATCTTTACGAGACAGACCAGGAGGCGGCCACGGTGGCCACGGCTCTGGCCGCTATAACAGACAGGGATCTGCTTGAGCCAGGCCCGGAAAAGTCTGGGGCCTACAGACCTCTTGCCTGGGATCATTCCTGTCTGCAGAGAAAATGCGGTGCCTGTGCCATGGTTATTAACCATAAGCCCTGTCTGGCCTGTGATACCCGGCTGGCAGACTGCCCGGAAGAGACGGTGGTCATAGAACCCCTGAAAAAATTTCCCCTGGTGGAGGACCTGATCGTGGACCGGACTTCTATGATGAAGCGGCTCAAGGACCTGGAGGTCTGGTTTGACGAGGAGGCCGGCCCCGGCGGGGAGAACATGGCCTTTGAGGCTTCAAAGTGCCTTCAGTGCGGGCTTTGTCTTGAGGTCTGTCCCAACTTTTATACCGGTGGTAAGTTTGGGGGAATGGCTGCCATGGCCCCCCTTTCCCGTCTGATCGCCAGACTGCCGGAAGGCCAGAGAAAGAAAACCGGTCCAAAGTACATCCAGGGAGTCTACGAAGGCTGTGGCAAGTCTCTGGCCTGCCAGAAGATCTGTCCTGCTTCCATAAACATAGAGAAGCTGATGGTAAAAAGTAACGGGGCTGCCATCTGGCGGCGCTGGACCAGTGTGGATAAGTACTGACCGGGTCCGTCTGTTGAGTACAACGGTGGAGAGAAGGCGGCATTTCCAGGGAATATCTGTGATAAAATAAGAAACCGGCGATGATCCTCGTATCAGGGAGTCATAGCCTGTGAATAAAAAATGCGCCGCAGTTACGGTCTGCCCATTATTTTGAATGGATAGAAAGATACTGCGACGCATTTTTTTATGAATAAGTATTCATTATATTCAGATAAACATATATGTGATAAACAAAAATCAGATATAGTTAGAATTATTTAAATCAGAATCAAAGACCTACCTCAGCCAGACCATAGAGGATTTCTGACTCTGTATATCCTTCGTACTTCAGCTGCTGGTAAAGTTCATCCTTGGTAAATGATTTATAATTCAGGTATTTCTGGGCGTCTTCGGCACATTCCTTATTCCAGTCTGCGCCGCAATTATGTGCCCCGTACTCAGCGTCTTCATCAGAAAAGCCTTCAAATACAAGCATTTTGACGAGACCTTTTTCTGAATATGAATTGTATTTGGTGTGGAATTTTGCCCTCTCGAGTGCTGTGTCCTTGTTAAATTCCTCTATGGAATCTGTGCCGTAGGGCCCGCCGGTGCTCTTTTTGCTCTCAGTGGTGGTTCCCGTTGATTTTTGTTCGGTGCTGGTGGTCTCAACGCCAGGGAACACTATACTGGAAGCAATATCATCGAGAATCGCTGAATCGTCAGCCCCATCGTAGGAATTGATAGTCATAGCTTTCATTTTCTCACCATTATCAAAGACGATGGCGTACATGAGGGTATCCGTACCATTGGTTGAAATATTGGCCTTAAAAGAGAAGCCTGTATAGGGTCCTACGATGTAGGTATCCTGGTCTAATACTTCAAATTTGTCAAAGGATTGTTCGAGAACTTTTAAATATAAGGACCGGTCTGTTTCACTTAGTTCCGTTTTCCCGGTGGTGCTTGAGCCGGCATTGACCATGATCATGCTGGTGGTGGAATAATAGTACTGATTCATTTCATTACTATTGCTTCCTTCCTCCCACTCAACAGGAATCTGGTAAGTCATATCGGCAAAGGTGTACTCTTTCTTTTCACTGTCCGAAGCAGCAGCGGCTCTTGTGCCGGCAAAGCCGGTCAGGAGACCCAGCAGGGCAAAAGACATTAAGACATAAAGCAGCGTTTTTTTCATAGTTATTTTCCCCCTCCCTATGATAGAAAGTATAGCTATGATGACCTGGATCTGTCTCGTAAATGGGTGGTTAATGTAGTTATTCTGTCATGACATATCTAAGTCACCAGTTGGCTCATTAGTTATAGATGTCTGACTATATGATATCATTTATTTAATTTACAAACAATAATATTATAGTAATAATACGTTTTAATATTGATAATTTTATTGGCCGGAAAAAGTCGTTTTCCCGGCGACCACTTATGGTTTAAAGAAGTATATGAAATGTAAATGAATGATAGACCTCCGCAAGCCAACAGTTTAGGATCGTTTTTTTTGAAATAATTGGAAAAAATGATGGGAATTTTTTCATCCTTGAATATGATTGTATTTTGCGGGGGAAATCATGTAAAATAATAGGGAGTCCTGTCTTCATTTTAGTGGTATGCCGCTGAGAAATAAGTCATGGAGACAGAATATATTTATGGAGGAGGAAAATATTATGTTTGGACCTTTTGATGACTTATTTGATTTGAATGGTGACGGTCATCTCGATAGCTTCGAGAAAGGCCTGGAAGTGGGTTTCCTTTATGAAGAAGTTTTTAAAGAAGACAGGTCGGGGGATGACTTTGACACAGATGACTTTGATGAGGACGACTTCGACAGGGATGACTTCGATAGTGATGATTTCGATAGTGATGATTTCGATGGAGACGATTTTGATGCAAATGATTTTTAAGCCGGACCTCAATGATTGAGCCGGCTGACAGGCTGTAATTGGGACCAGGGAGGGATTGACATGATTATTAATACCGGCCAGAGGACAGATATCCCTGCTTTTTATTCAAAGTGGTTTTTGAAGAGGCTGGAGGAGGGCTTTGTCTGTGTAAGGAATCCATTTAATCCCAGACAGGTTACCCGCTACCGGCTGGATCCGGACCTGGTTGATATCATAGGCTTTTGTACGAAAAACCCGGGACCCATGCTGGCCCATATGGACCGGCTTGCCCCCTACGGCCAGTTCTGGTATGTGACCATCACCTGTTATGGAAGAGACATCGAGCCCCGGGTTCCCCCGGTGAACCAGGTCATAAGGGATTTTAAAGCCCTATCGGATGTGGTAGGGGTAGACTCTATAGGATGGAGGTATGATCCCATTTTGATTACGGATCACTATACTCCCGCCAGGCACCTGGAGGAATTCCGGTTTATGGCAGAGGCTATGGCAGGCTATACCAGGCTCTGTGTCATCAGCTTTATTGATCTTTACAGAAAGGTGCTGCGCAATTTTCCGGAGGCCAGGGAGGTTCCCCTGGAGACGAAGAGATACCTGGGCAGGGAGATTGCCCGGATCGGAAGGGACTGCGGCATGGAGATCCGGTCCTGCCATGAGGGAAATATCCTGGAGGAGTATGGGGTAAACTGTAGTGGCTGCATGACCATACCTGTCTATGAAAGAGCCATCCATGGCAGATTGAGGGTGCCCTCAGTCCGGTCTGCCAGAGAAGGCTGTGCCTGCTACCTGTCCTGTGATATAGGAGCCTATGACAGCTGTCCCCACCTGTGCCGTTACTGCTATGCCAACAACAGAAACCATTTAGTGGAATGGAACTATGGTCATCATGACCCGGACTCACCCCTGCTCATCGGCCATCTGGAGGAGGATGACCAGATTCATGAGGCCGTCCAGGAATCCTGGCTTGACCGGCAGATGAATATTTTTGATTATTTTGCCGGCAATGAGGATTCCGGTATATAAAGAGGGATAAACTTTACAGGCCATCCAGCGGGGATCGGGATCGGAACCCTGGCGGCCATGGTAGGCGTGGGAAGAGTTATGGCAGTATATAACCGTCTTTTTGCTAGTAAGGCCGCAAAACTGATGGGACTTGAAAACCTCTGGCATAGTTGGAACATATTAATTGGAATTATAGAAGACCTGAAGCTTTTGAACTTCCGGTCTTTTTTTGTTTTTATTGACACATACCCCCTGAGGGTATATAATGCTCATGAACCATTATACCCCAAGGGGGTATTTAATAAGTTTAGGCCACAAGCCGGAGGAAGAAGTATGATACAGGAAGATTTCAATAAAAGCACTTGCTGTGGTCAGGATTATGACGGACCAGAGACAGATTTTGTTAAGGAAGATGATTCTGGGCAGACAGGATCCTGCAGCGCCTGTTCCTGTGCCACAAAGTACAGGACTGATAAAGAGATTAAGAATCTTACCAACCGGCTGAGCCGGATCGAGGGCCAGATCAGAGGGATCAAACGGATGGTGGAGGAGGGTGCCTATTGTATTGACATCCTCAACCAGGTATCGGCGGCCAACTGTGCTCTCAACAGTTTTACAAAGCTGGTCCTGGCTGATCATATCAAGTCCTGCGTGGCTGAAGATGTGAGAGAGGGCAAGGAGGATAAGCTGGACGAGCTGGTAAGAACTTTACAGAAACTGATGAAATAGGACGGAAGATATTTACTGGAAAGTGAGGAATATATATGGACCAATATACAGTAACGGGTATGAGCTGTGCCGCCTGCCAGGCCAGGGTGGAGAAGGCCGTGTCCAAGGTGGACGGGGTGACCTCCTGCAGCGTCAGCCTTCTGACCAATTCCATGGGGGTGGAGGGAACCGCCAGCCCTGCGGATATCATTAATGCCGTCACCAATGCCGGCTATGGGGCATCCCCCAAGGGAGCCGACCAGAATTCATCCTCCGGTATATCCGCCAAGCTGGCGGCCGAGGAGGAGGCCCTTAAGGATCATGAGACTCCCAAGCTCAGGAAAAGGCTGATCGCTTCCCTGGGTTTCCTGCTGGTGCTCATGTATTTCTCCATGGGCCACATGATGTGGGGTTTCCCCCTGCCTGCTTTTTTTGAGAATAACCATGTCGCCGTAGGGCTGGTCCAGATGCTTTTGGCCGGGATTATTATGGTTATCAACCAGAAGTTTTTCATCAGTGGTTTCACCAGCCTGTTCCATGGGGCGCCCAATATGGACTCCCTGATTGCCATCGGGTCTTCCGCTGCCTTCGCATATTCCACCGTTATGCTGCTGGCCATGACCAGGGCCCAGGTGGATGGGGATATGGAAGCGGTCCACGGTTATATGATGGAATTCTATTTTGAATCGGCGGCTATGATTCTGGCTCTGATTACGGTGGGTAAGATGCTGGAGGCCTACTCCAAGGGTAAGACGACCAACGCCTTGAAAAGTCTCATGCAGCTGGCCCCCAAGACAGCCAATGTGATCCGGGACGGCCAGGAGCAGACCATTTCCATAGATCATGTCAGGAAGGGAGACATCTTTGTCGTAAGACCCGGGGAGAATGTTCCTGTGGATGGGCTTATCCTGGAAGGGAATTCTGCCCTCAATGAATCAGCCCTCACCGGTGAGAGTATCCCGGTGGACAAGGGGCCGGGGGATGAAGTATCTTCCGCCACCATGAACCAGTCGGGTTTTCTCAAGTGCGAGGCTACCAGGGTCGGAGAGGACACTACCCTGGCCCAGATTATACAGATGGTCAGTGACGCGGCAGCCACCAAGGCTCCCGTAGCCCGGCTGGCAGATAAAATATCCGGTGTCTTTGTTCCCGTGGTTATCCTGCTTGCCATCATAACGATTGTGGTCTGGCTTCTTCTGGGCCAGCCCATCGGTTTTGCCCTGGCAAGAGGAATCTGTGTTCTGGTAGTCAGCTGCCCCTGTGCCCTTGGTCTGGCTACTCCGGTAGCCATCATGGTGGGCAACGGTATGGGTGCCAGAAATGGTATCTTGTTTAAAAATGCAGAAGCTCTTCAGGAGACTGGTAATACGCAGATTGTAGCTCTTGATAAGACAGGAACCATCACCAGCGGCCAGCCGGTAGTGACAGACATTTTCCCTGCGGCCGGTGTCACAGAAGACCAACTGCTGGATGGGGCTGTCGCCCTGGAGGATAAAAGCGAGCATCCCTTGGCCCGGGCCATCATCCAGTATGCCCAGGATCATCAGCTTTCAGCCGGCCAGGTTACTGACTTTTCCGCCCTGCCCGGCAACGGTCTTCAGGCAAATTACAAGGGCAAGACGCTATATGGAGGCAATGCTTCCTTTATCAGATCCAAGGTTTCCATGGCTTCTGACCTGCAGGAGTCGGCCATAAAGCTGGCTTCCGAGGGGAAAACCCCCCTTTTCTTTGCCGAAGAGGATAGGCTTCTGGGAATTATTGCGGTGGCCGATACTATCAAGGAAGATAGTCCCCAGGCCATCAGGGAACTGAGAAATATGGGTATCCATGTGGTTATGCTGACCGGTGATAACCAGAGAACCGCTGATGCGATCGGCCGGGAGGCCGGGGTCAATGAAGTGATAGCCGGAGTCCTGCCGGACGGTAAAGAAGCGGTAATCCGCCAGCTGCAGGAGCATGGCAAGGTAGCCATGGTGGGAGATGGAATCAATGATGCCCCTGCTCTGACCCGGGCAGACACTGGTATTGCCATCGGGGCAGGCACAGACGTGGCTATCGATGCGGCCGATGTGGTCCTGATGAAGAGCCGGCTTACCGATGTGGCTGCGGCAGTTCGCCTGAGCCGGCAGACCTATAAGAACATTTTAGAGAATCTTTTCTGGGCACTGATCTACAATGTTTGTCTGATTCCTGTTGCAGCGGGAGCCTATTACATGCTGGGGATCACCATGGATCCCATGTTCGGCGCTGCCGCCATGAGCCTGTCCAGCTTCTGTGTAGTATCCAATGCCCTCAGGCTTAATCTGTTTAAGGTTCATGATGCTTCCAGGGATAAGAAGCTGAAAAATATGGTTGTTCCCGGCAAGGATGGAAGACTTCTTCCCCTTGACCAGGCAGATAATACAAAGGAAAATGCTAACCCAGCAAAGGATGACGCCCAGAGAGGCGGGAAAGGAAATGACATGACAAAGACAATGAACATTGAAGGAATGATGTGCGGCCATTGTGAAGCTACAGTAAAGAAGGCTCTGGAGAATATTCCCCAGGTGGCATCCGCAGATGTGAGCCATGAAAAGAACACAGCAGTGGTAACCTTGAATGAGGAAGTGGCTGATGAAGTTCTTAAAAAGGCTGTGGAAGATAAAGACTATACGGTATTAGGAATTGCTTAAGTCGGAATTGTTATAACTTTTGCTGACGATATATAAAGAAGTATGGGCTGCCCCTTTGCATGATGAAGTGGCAGCCCATACTTCTTTACTTAATCAAATTTGCTCAACTAATTTTACTTAATCAAATTTGCTCAACTAATTTTACTTAATCAAATTTGCTCAACTAATTTTGCTTAACTATTTTTTTTCAATTTTGCGGGGACTTTATCTGGCATAGGATTCACAAGTCCGCTGGAAGTTCTGCAGGACTTCCATGAGTTCCTTGTCGTCAGCCTTATCGTACTCGCCGGCAATGATAGCCTGCCCCAGGGTCTTGGACACAATCCAGTAATTGTAGGGGTACTGGCCCTGGGGAATCATGTAGGGCAGCTGGGCATTAAGAGCGGAAAGGGCAGGGTCGGACTTGACCGAATCGTCATTCTGGGCCTCTTTATTGGAGGGTCCCCAGCCTCTGGACCGGAAACGGGCCAGCTGGGCCTCTTTGCCGGAAAGGTACCTGGCCAGGGCCTGGCAGACAGCCAGCTTGGTCTGATCATGCTGGGGCCTGGTTCCCAGAAGCTTGAAGCCGCCGAAGCCGCTCATCTGGTATGTGGTCCCCTCTGATTCAAAGCTGGGCAGCTTGGCACAGGCATAATTGGCACCATAGAGCTTCTTGTATTCTTCTGAATTCCAGGTTCCATCCACTATAGCAGCCGAGTTGGCAGCCTTGGAGGGCGAACAAGTATCCTTGAAAGCCTTGGAGCCGCTGACCTGGATTAATTCCTTTATGGCTGTCAGGCCTTCCGGGGAAGCATAGGTCACTGTAGAGGCAGTAAAGTTGCCCTTGGAATCTGTGTGGTATTTCAAGCGGCATCCTGTAGCAAAGAAGAAGGAGGTCTGGTACCAGCCGTTGCTGATCTCCATACAGAAGTCTTTGCCGGCCTTCTCACAGTCAGCCAGAATCGTTTCCAGACTGCCGGGATCAGTAATCAGGCTCTTATCGTAATATAGGAAGTAACCATTATCTGAAGTCAGGGGATAAGCATAAAGGGTATCATCGATGGATGAGGCAGCAACTGATCCTGTATCATTCTGGTCCCTGACCCAGGCAGCATCCTCCTGGTTAAGGGGGGTAATAGTATCTTCAGAAACCAGTCTGGCCAGCTGGTCCTGGGCAAAACCATAGAGGTCAGGGCAGTCGTCCGTATTCATCAGTATGGCATCGGCAGCATCATCTTCCCCCACACTCTTGATGATGATGTCATAATGATCCATGTCGGGATTGGTCTCCATGAAATCCTGCACCTGTTTCTGGGTGTCGGTTTTTACAGATTCGGAAATCCAGATTTCGATAGTATCCGGTTCCTCAGAATCTTTGCCTGATTCTGCCTGGGATCCTCCCAGACATCCGCTCAGACAGACAGCCGTCAAAGCGGACATTATTATTAATGCCAAGACTCTTTTTTTCATAAACACCTCCCTGAATTCTTGATAAATACATATTTATATATGCAGAAAAATAATTTGATGTATATTTTATATCGTTTAAATGAAGCTTTAGTTTACGATGATTACACAGGCAAGTGAACTCCTGATTAATAACGGTTTCTATATGAAAAGTAAGACTATGGTTTACAATAATTTTACTGGAATTATGATAGCACAGACAGGTATGATTGTAAAACCCGGGCCGGTTCAAAAGCAGCAATATCCTTCTTAAGGCAAAGAAGAAAGTAGTATCTATCAGCAGCTTTTCTATGGTATGATGGGATAGACAGATGATAAAGAATATGGCTGCTGCACGGATAGAGGCCAGTCTGGCGGCCCTGGGCTATAGGAATGTACTGGAGTTTGGTGGTATTAATACCTGGACGGGAGAGATTGAGAAATAAAATGAAGATTTATATTCTGAGACATGGTCAGACCATCAGCAATAAAAAAAAGCTTCTGCAGGGAAGGAGCAATGCTCCTCTCAATGAAGAAGGAGCCTCCCAGGCAGAGCAGGTAGGGGAGTATTTCCAAAAAAAAGGAATCGTTTTTGACCTCGTTTATTCCAGTCCCCTGGTCCGGGCTGAGGAGACTGCCCGGATTATCGTGGGAAGGGACAAGGAGATTATTAAAGATGACCGGCTTCTGGAGATGGACTATGGGCCCTATGAAGGGACCAGTCTGCAGGCACCGGCCCCGGAGATTGTGTATTTTTTCCAGGATTTCGTTCACCATCCGGCCCCGGAGGGGATGGAGAGCCTCTCCTCTGTTGTAGAAAGAATGGGACATTTTCTGGAATCAATTAAGGATAAAAAAGTAGAAAATGTTCTGCTGGCTACCCATGCCATCGCCATGAAGGGGGCCCTGGAATACCTGACGCCGGACTCTCAGGGAGCTTACTGGTCTAAATTTCTGGGTAACTGTGCCCTGTATTTTACAGAGGTCAGCCAGGGAATCTTCAGCATACCTAAGGAACTTAACATAAGGGAGTCAGAGGAGTTGAGCCAATCATGAAGAAAAAGCATTTATTCAGCAGGAAGACAGCCAGGGTTCTGCATGACTATGTCCTTAAACGTTATGGAGACAGGGGGCCTGCTGTATGGAAAGCGACTGCTTTAAGATACAATAAGCTTGTCAGGGAAGCCCGTGGTCACGGTGGAAGGAAAGACCCCCATGACAGGCAGACCTATGACTGTATACTTTTGTATGCCTTTTACAGGGTGGCCGGGAAAGACTTGGCCAGAGAGGACCTGGAAGGGCTGGCCCATGAGATTTTTATGGTACCCTTGCGGCAGCTGGCCCGGCTGTTTGACGCCAGGCAGCAGAGAAATCTGGACCTGATGGTTTCCATAATCAGCTGGCTGGAAGAAGACCAGGACAAGGATAGAAAGCCAGGGACAGGGCAGGATAAAGGCAGACAGCCGGGAACAGGACTTGACAAGGACAGGCAGCCGGGAACAGGCGAAGATAAAGGCAGCCAGCTGGGAACAGACCTTGATAAGGGCGGGCAGCCGGAAGAAGGTTTCGCAGAAGGTCCTGCACAAGAGGCGAGCCAGGACACGGACCAGAAGACCGGCCGTCCTGTCATGCGGCTTCATTTTACGGACCAGGAGGAGGCCATTGATTTATTTTTTGCCAACCGGACCTATCTGGACGGCCACAATCAGAATGATTATGATTACAGAATGAATAAAAAGGGAACCACAAAAGAGGAGTATGAGGCTTTTGCCCGGGACCAGATTCTTGAATTCAGTGACCAGGAGATCGGCCTTCTGGTGGAAGGGATGCAGAGGATCAAAAACCGTTTCAACCGGCTTGGTTTTTCCTGGCCCATCCAGGACCCGGTAGTATTCATAAAAACTACCATGAGGGAGGAGGGGGATGCGGCAGCCTACACCCATAAAAACCAGATTTATCTATATGAGAACTACTGCGGTTATCTTGATGATGAGGAGACCAGGTATGAGTTTGACAGGATTCTCACCCATGAGCTCTTCCACCTGCTGACCCGTTACAGGCCTGATTTCCGCCGGCTCATGTATGATGTTATCGGCTTTTCAGTGGGGCCGGAGCCTGCATTTTCCCAAGAGGTCAAAAACCATATTATCTCCAATCCTGATGTGGAAAGATATGACTGTTATGGTTTTTTTACCATTAATGGGCATCCCAGGGAATGTACCATCGTTTTCGCTGCTCCCGACTATAATGGAGAGGCCATGTTCACGGCGGCCGGGCCGGCCCTGGTAGCCTTAGATGAACCGGACCGGCTGATTCCTCTGGAAGAAGTGGAAGATTTTTATGACGTGATTGGGAAAAATACCGATTATATGATTGGGGCAGAGGAATGCCTGGCAGATAATTTTTCCTATGCGGTAACCTTTGGTAAAGACTATGATTATAAGACACCGGAGATCATTGACCGGATTCTTGATATATTATGTCATTATTCGTCGGAGGGCCGGGAAGCCGGCAGTTGACAAAAGCTGAAAAAACATTATAGACATTATTCGCCGGAGGGCCGGGAAACCGGCGCCATAAAAGACCGGCAGACGGCAGAAGCTAAGGCCAGCGGGTGACCGGGGCCATAGACCGGCTGGTTTCAAAGATGCATTTATTTATAATTAATAATCTTAGCCCTTTTCATGAAAATGGTGTATCATATTAGAAAAGCTTATTTACTGTAGATGGCTGTCCCGGGAGGCAGGACTTTTTCTTTCAGGGTGATTCATCCTGAAAAAAATGTCTCTTCTGCTAGTTATGGCAGCCAATAACAGCCAATGACAGCAAAAGATTATTAATAATGAGACGGAGGAATGGTAATCATGGCGGTAATGTTAGCGGACAATCAGGAGAAGGTCGTGTTTCAGTGTGATATGATGGCAGAAATCAGGAAAATCAACAAGGTCGAATATGCCCTTTTTGAAGGCCATCATGATGATGGGGCGGCTGTGGTCGATTTTGAGATCAAAATGAGAAATGCTTTCATCAAAAAGCAAGGTAATGATCTCATTAAGAATGACCACATTCTGTTTCAGAAAAGAAATCATCTTTTCTTTTTCCTTTTTGAGGCGGACAAGGCCGGATTCCAGCCGACAGAAGATGACGGTAAGGTTTTTGAAGAGACCGGGAAAAAGAAGGAATATAGTTATACAATCCGCTTCAGACTCAACGATAAGGCAAAGACCCGCCCCCATTCTCCTTTAGGAGGAACAGCGGGAGAAAAGATGGACCAGCTGAATGACTTTCTTAAGAAAAATGGAATCACAGAGGTGGATGCGTCTTCCCCTGTTGACAGCTACATGAAGACCTGGAAGCTGGGACATCCGGACCAGAAATAGGCTGGAGCAGCCACGGTAACAGGGCCAGATGCGGTAGTTTTCTGCCTTTTCAGATAAAGAGGTATCCTCATAGACATAAACTATGGCTGCCTGTAGGATCAGGACATTAATAATGACAGTGGAGGTACTTGTCATGGTATTACATGTATATGGAAATGAGCAGGGTGCTGTCATTATTATGCTGCACCCCATGGGGATTACAGGGCATAAGCTTTATGAAATGATTGGAAGCAGACTCAAGGATGATTACTGCTTTCTTGTCCCTGATCTGGGAAACCATGGGGATGAATGGGGTAACTATGAGTCTGCTGAAGTGGAGGCTGCCTCTCTCTATTATTTCCTGGCAGAAAAAGGATTTCCTGAGATCAGATTGCTCTACGGAGCCTCCATGGGGGCAGTGACTGCCCTGGAGCTCTTGAGGTACAAAGATCTGAGGATCCATAATGTCTATCTGGACGGGGCTCCCATAGCCCGCCTGTCCTGGCCTGTGAGAAAGGCATTCGGACCCGCACTTCTCTGGCAGAAGAAGGTGCTTGCCAAGGGTAATTACAGAGATGCCAAAGAATTTCTGGACCGTTGGGGCAGGGAGATTACAGAGCATATGGCCTCTTCTTTTGATGGTTTCAGTAAAAAAACCATCCGTTCCATCAGCAGGGAGTGTGTACGTGGGGTCAGGCCTGAGATTTCTGAAGAACTCCAGCAGCATATGTATCTGGAGTGGGGATCGGAGGAGCTCTATGCCAGAAAGAGTCCTAAAAAAGCTGCAAAAAAATGGCCCCTGGCCCATATCTGTGTCAGGCGGGGCTATAATCACTGTGAGTATATGTTTAAGGAAAGGGATGCCTATGTGGCCTTCCTGGAAAGGATACTCCGTTCAGGGTCAGAAGAAGGCTGGAATATTGAGGAATCCTTGAGATCCTTTGAGAGGTGAAAGAACTCCTGCTGCAAGTTGAAGAATTGGGAAATCAATTACTGTATTATCAGGTTATAAAAAGCATATATTATAGAGATTATAAAGAAAAAAGCCGCTGGTCTTCCGCCTTTAATGACGACGGATGACTGACGGCTTTTCTATAAGCTGGAGCAATCTAAAAAGTATTTTGAACCGATAATATATTCTGCCTGGATTTCCAAGGAGTCAGGATAGTAACATGATCAGCGTTTGTCCAGATAAGCTTCCATAAAGACCTGAACTACCTCCGGTATGGTCGGCTGTCTGGGATTCTCCGGCATACCGGTATCTTCCATGGCATTTTCTGCCAGGATCACGGCATCCTTTGGATCAAATTCTGTGTCAGAGAGCATGGGGATACCGATATTCTTTTTCAGCTCTTCGATAAAGCGGATGGCCGCAAGAGCTCCCTGCTCCGGTGTCATATCTCCTGTGTTGAAGCCGAATGCCTGGGCTACATCCCTGTAGCGGTCAGGGCAGGCTGACATGTTAAAACGCATGACATAGGGGAGGAGGATGGCATTAGCCACTCCGTGGGGTGTGCCATAGAAGCCTCCCATCTGGTGGGCCATGGCATGGACCATGCCAAGTCCTGCGTTGGAGAAAGCAAGACCGCCCATATACTGGGCCCAGCACATATTGGTTCTGGCTTCCATATCGCTGCCGTTTTCCACAACCTTTTCCAGATTCTGACCGATGAGGCGGATAGCTTCGAGAGCAATACCATCGGTGAAAGGACAGCGGGAATTAGCCACATATGCTTCGATGGCATGGGTGAGTGCATCCATACCGGTGGAAGCAGTAAGTGCCGGCGGCATGCCGACCATCATGGAAGGATCATTGATGGCCAGGTAGGCCAGAGAGTTACTGTCCACACAAAGCATTTTGCTTTTGCGCTTTTCATCGGTAACTACAAAGGCTCTTGTAACTTCTGACCCGGTGCCGGCGGTGGTGTTGACGGCAATCAGGGGAGCGCTCTTGTAGGTGGATAATTCCAGACCGTTATAGTCTTCAACGGTTCCGCCATTGGTTGCCAGGATGCCGACAGCCTTGGCTACATCGATGGGGGATCCGCCGCCGATGCCGATGACATAATCACAGCCCTCCCTGTCATAAAGGGCCTTGGCATCATTACAGATGGAGACAGTAGGATTAGGAAGTACATCAGCGAAAATGGCATAAGGCTTGCCGACCCCGTCCAGGACGTCAGTAATCATTTTTACGGTTCCAATTTTAAGCAGTCCCCGGTCAGTTACAATCAGGGCCTTCTTTCCACCAAAAGTATCGATATGTCGCGGTATTTCCCGGATACAGCCTTCACCGATGATCAGGTGTACCGGCTGGTATAATTCTTTATAACTCATAGTATTACCCTCTCACATTATTATCTAAATTAAAAAATATTTACCACTATTATTATATCGTAATTTTCTAAAAACATATGGGATTTTTACAATTATTATCTTGTAGTATATGGTAATAATTTGCGGCCAAATACTGCATTTCCTGTTTTTTTATATATAAGATTATCTTGTTCCGGACTGGGCCCGGAAATCGTCGGTTTGCTAGAAAAAAAGCTTTATTGTAGTCATCTGCTATGATGTTTTGAAGATAGACTGCTTTATGCTGAAAAAGCATAAAAAAACTGCCCGGCTATAATGGCCGGTCTGTCTGACAGACCCCATCATGGCCGGGCAGCCTTTCTCATAATCGGATGGTTATAAAAACAGCCTATAATTCTTCGTCTTTTCCGTCTGATGTAACAATTTTAACCTTACAGTTAAGACCATAAGCAGCCAGGGCACCGAAAATAACAGCCCATGGAATCAGGGCAAAACCAATCAGTCCGCCGACGATTCCCACATTGACCGGGATGCTGAGAATGGTCTTGTCATCCTTGGTAACAACGATCTGGTCCACATTACCTTCCTTGACCCGCTTTTTCAGCTTCTCGACCATATCGTCCGCAAACTTATCTGTAGTCCAGTCCGTGGTCCAGTCGCCTTCTTTGGCCTCTTCCTGGTTTTCAGCCTCAGGTCCGGCAGCTCTGGTTTCTGCGTCTGGATCTGCTTCAGACTCCGGTCCCACGTCTTCCTGGGCGGCTTCGGTCTGGCCTGCTTCTTCTGCTTCCCTGGCGGCTGCTTCTTCTGCTTCCTTAGCGGCTGCCTCCGCAGCTTCCCTGGCAGCTGCCTCCTCTGCTTCCTTAGCGGCCTGGGCTTCTTTGATGGCAGCTATGGCAGCATCAGCGTCGCCGTCAGCATCAAGCAGGGCCTGCTTAACAACCTTGTAATCAGCGTCTGTGGCATCAAGAACTTTTTCAATTAATTCAATGGTAATCTCCATCTTATTTCCTCCAGTCTCTTTTAAATATTGTATTTGGTATCCTTAAAGATGTCTTGTTTGGTTTTGATCTTATAGGAGATGCTCTTTAAGGCGTCTTTAGATGTCTTGCTCATAATATATCATAAATCAGGGAAAATGTTAAAACATTGTATAAAAAGATATTGGAAGAGTTTCATGGTATTTTCCTCAATTTTTGTTTTTCTATGGTAAAATTCATAATGAAAGTATCAGATTTTGAGCAGAATAATAAGCAGTCCAAAGGGTCGGCCATTGATCTGAACTGCTCAAAATGTGATTCTTTCTAATTGTATCAATGTCGCGGATGGTCAGGAGCGGTATCTGTATGGGGATAGTATTTTCTATCCAGGCTTCCAAATACGAAAAAGCAGACTTTTGGTCAGCCATAAAACGAGTTTTTTGATAACGCTACAGAAATTTGGGCGCACTGAACCAGACCTTCCCTTTTGGAAAGATCTTACAGTTGTCACATATGAAAGAAAAAGATGGTCATTTTTTCGCATAGACCCTTCCGATATTTTGCATCGTTACGCTGCCACAGCAGGGACAGATCCTGACATCGACATTCCAGACGGCCTTCAGGATCTGAGCAACAGACAGCCCTTCAAGCTTCCTTTTGAATCTCTGTTTTTTCTGGAGCCGGAAGATCAGTTTTAAATTCCGGGATTTCATCCTGTTGTTTAGAAAACCATAATACCGGATCTTCTGGAAACCATACGGGAGCACATGCATGAGATATCTTCGGATGAATTCCGTATTCGCCATCTGGATGACCCGTCTGGGTTCCCCGGGGATTTTCGCCCTGGCAGAAAAAACGGTCTCTTCTTCTGTGATGGAAAGGATCCTGCTGTTGGCGATAGCGATCTTGTTGGTATAACGGCCAAGATATTCAATGGCATTACCGAATCCGTTGAAGGTCTTTTTGATGTAAGGGCACCAGTCCTTTTGATACAGGCTGTCCCGGAAGGCATTCCATCTATAGGAATTCCTGAGTTCCTGACAGGATTGGGAAAAAGAAAGAGCACCCTCCCGGTAAAGGCATTCCAACAGGGCAAGATATTTCCCCTTAAACTTATCCCGGAGGACATGGACGGGTAGAAAGAACTTCTCTCTTGACTTTCTGATCTTATGATCCGTGGTCAGTCCTCCTCCGGAAATGATGCAGTGCATATGGACATGGTAGCCAAGTTCCTGATCCCAGGTATGGAGTACCTGTATGATGCCGGGTGTGGCTCCAAGGTACTTTTTATCAGCAGATAACTGGAGAAGCGTCTGGGCACAGCAACGGTGCAGTAGTCCATAAAGCAGTTTCTGGTTACAGTAGATAAGAGGGTTCAGTTCGTGGGGTAGGGTGAAGACCACATGAAAGTAGGGGGCATCGATAACCTCAGCCCTGCGCTTATCTACCCAGATCTCCTTGTCGATGGCCCGGCAGTTTGGGCAATTGCGGTTCCGGCAGGAGTTGTTATGGATCCGGATATGGCCGCAGTCGGAACAACGGCTTATGTGATAACCAAGAGCCCCTGTCTTGCAGGCAAGGATGGCTGTGGCCGCTTTTTTCTGGATATCTGACTGGAAGCGACCGCTCTTACAAAAGGAGTCATAAGAGTTCCGGAAGACCGTCTGGATGGAAGGATCATTCATAGGAGCCTCCCTTCTGGTCAAAAGGGCTGACCTGGGAGTTTCCGGAGCCGAGAGCCAGATGGATATAGATCACAGTGGAATTGAGGGATTTATGCCCCATAAGGTTTTTTATGGTCAAGAGATCCACACCGTTTTCATAAAGATGAGTACCAAAGGCGTGCCGGAAGGTATGGCAGGTGATCCTGTTGGGCCATCCGAGTTTATCCTCATGGTCATGGATATGCCTGGAGACAAAGAAGGTATCAATGGGCCGTTCAGGGTCATTCTGTTTAGGAAAGAGCCAGCCGGTTGGCTTTCCGCAGGAAAACCAGTATTGTGTGAGGATGGATAGGGCTCTATCAGAGAGGATAGCATAGCGGTCAGAACGGTTCTTACCATGAGTGACATGGATCCTTTTGTTCTTGCGCTGGATATCCTCGTATCGGAGAGAACAGACTTCGCCAACGCGGAGGCCGGATGAGTACATGAGAGCGACCATCGCTTTGACTTTGATGTCAGGGATGGTTTCAATAAAGGTCCTGGTCTCTTTCTGGGAGGGAACATAGGGAAGATGGGTGTCAAACTTCCTCATGGGGAGCTGAGTGGGATCCCAGGGTTTATGGAGAACATACATGGTGAAGAAGCGGATCTGGGAGATCGCACAGTTGATCGTGCGGTCAGATAAACCTCTGGATACTTTAAGGTGATCAAGGAATCTCCTCTGGTCATTATAAGTCACCTGGGAAGGGTATTTGTGAAGAGTATTGGAAACATAGTCAAGATAAGCAGAAATATAAGTGCAATAAGATTTCATGGTATGGTCAGTCAGACCGCGAAGAGAGATCATTTTTTTGTAACGTTTTAAGAAATCCATAGTAAACCTCCTGAAAGTGCTTGATAAAAAAGTGAACAGATACCGACAGATCACTTCCAGGTGGAAATCTTGGATAAATACAAGAAATGTAATTGTATAGTTGGGATACTCGTGATAAACTAATCATAGCAGTTGGCGTTGTTATGTTTTGTGCTGTTTTGATAGGGGTATCTAAACAATACTACATAATTACAACAACTGCTATTTTTTTTGAAAAGAATGGTGGATTTACGTACCTTTCGCTGGCCGTCGCGCTAGCGACTTGGTACAATATAAAAAAGATTAATAAATTTGAGATTAGTGGAAAGGAGGAAGCAGTATGGCGATAGTGGCAGCATATATGGTGCCCCATCCGCCCATCGCCCTCGCGGAGATTGGAAGAGGTGAGGAGAAGAAGATTCAGGCGTCCCTCGATGCTTTTGGGGAGATTGCAGAGGATATAGGTTCCATGAGACCGGAGACGATCATCCTGACATCACCTCATGCAGTCATGTACCGGGATTATTTTCATATTTCACCGGGTGACAGGGCAAGAGGAGATTTTGGCCGTTTCCGGGCCGGTCAGGTCAGGATGGAAGTGGATTATGACAGAGACCTGGTGGACCGGATCAGCCAGATCTGCCGGGCCAGGGCCTTTCCTGCAGGAACCTTGGGCCAGCTGGACCCATCCCTGGATCACGGGACCATGGTACCCCTGTATTTTATTAATAAGGTTTACAAGGATTATAAACTGGTGAGAGTGGGTCTCTCAGGCCTATCTCTCCAGCAGCACTGGCAGCTTGGAACCATCATCAGCCAGGCCCTGGACCAGATGGGGAGAAAGGCTGTTTTTGTGGGCAGCGGAGACCTGAGCCACTGCCAGAAAAAGGAGGGCCCCTATGGTTACCGGCCCCAGGGACCGGCTTATGACGAGCGTATTATGGATGTGATGGGGCGAGGCGCCTTTGAGGAATTACTGGATTTTGACCAGGATTTTCTTGAGGAAAGTATGGAATGTGGTCACCGGTCCTTTACTATTATGGGGGGAGCTCTTGCTGGCAGACAGGTTCAGGCCCGGTTACTTGCCCATGAGGCCAGCTTTGGAGTTGGCTACGGTTTTGTCATCTACCACCTGTAACAAGAGGTTTGAAGGAGGATTTGTTATGGATGCTTATGTAGCACTGGCCAGGAATACTATAGAATCTTACATCAGGTACCAGAAAAGGTACCGGCCGACACGGGAGGAATTGACCGAGGAGATGTTGTCCAGTCAGGCAGGCGCCTTTGTTTCTATCCATGAGAAGGGGCAGCTGCGGGGCTGTATCGGAACCATATTGCCGACGGAGAAAAATCTGGTTATGGAGATTGTCAGAAATGCCATTGCTGCTTCTACCAGGGATCCCCGTTTCCGGCCCATAGAGGTCTGGGAATTGCCCTACCTGGATATCAATGTGGATGTGCTTACGGAGCCGGAGAAGATTAAGTCCAAAGATGATCTGGATGTTAAGAAATATGGTGTTATTGTGGAAAAGGGAAGAAGAAGGGGTCTGCTGCTGCCGGACCTGGAAGGGGTGGAGACGGTGGAGGACCAGATTTCCATAGCAAAACAAAAGGCCGGGATATTGGAAGATGATCCTTTTGTGACCCTCTACCGTTTCGAGGTAATCCGTCATGTCTGAGACCATCTGTCCCGTCTGTTTCCATCATTGTGCCCTGAAACCAGGGCAGACAGGCCGCTGCCGGGCCAGGAAAAACGTCAGGGGAACCATCATTCCGGTGAATTACGGAAAGCTGACGGCCTTGGCCCTGGATCCCATCGAAAAAAAGCCCCTGTATCATTTTCACCCGGGGTCCATGATTCTTTCTGTGGGCAGCTTTGGCTGCAATATGGCCTGTCCCTTCTGTCAGAACCACAGCATAGCCGCTGTGGGAGAGGAGGACTGCGGGAGGCTTTACCAGCTTTCTCCTGAGGAGGTCTGCGGGCTGGCTCTGGACTGGCAGACCAGGGGAAATATAGGCGTGGCTTATACCTATAATGAGGCCCTGGTCGGCTATGAGTTTGTCCGGGATACGGCCAGGCTGGTCCGGCAGGCAGGCCTTCGTAATGTCCTGGTCACCAACGGACTTTGCCGGCTGCCGGTCCTGGAGGAGATCCTCCCTTACATGGATGCCATGAATATAGACCTTAAGGGTTTTCGTCCGGAAATATACAGGAAGCTGGGCGGAGACCTTGACACCGTGAAACGTTTCATAGAAAGGGCCTGTCAGTCCTGCCATGTGGAGATTACTTCCCTGATTGTGCCTGGCTTTAATGACCGGCTGGAAGATATGGGAGAGGAGGCAGCCTGGCTGGCCTCCCTGGACCGGGAGATGGTCCTTCACATCACAAGATATTTTCCCAGATTCAAAATGAAAGAGGCGGCCACGCCTGTAAGCAGGCTGAAAGACCTTAAAAGAGTGGCAGAAGAGTACCTTTGCCATGTGTATCTGGGAAATGTGTGACCTGGCTTTACCACGTATAGCTGGAAATGTGTAGTCTGGCCCTTTTTAGATTCTTCCCCACTATAAAACCGGTTTATATATAATACTAATCTAATGTGCCGATATTACAAACGGTCCGGCCTGTCGGCTGTTATACTATAAATGGATTAGTTTGTGCATTTTATATCTGCGCCCTCCGGGCATGGATTACAGATATTGTGGGAGGAAGTTATGGTTAAAGACAGGATTAAGGTGGGACATTGTATACTGAAAAACCGGATGGTCAAGGCACCCATTTACAGTGATAGCTGTGTGAAGGGAAGGATAACGGAAGATACGATCCGCCATTATGAGGACAGGACCGGGGATGGCCGTTTCGGCCTGGTGGTTATAGAACACAGCTTTGTCAGACAGGACGGTATGGCCGGTCCGGCCCAGCTTTCTGCGGCCGATGACAGGGCCATCGAGGATATCAGGAAGCTCTGTGAGATTATTCACCGGAATGGCAGTGCAGCCATCCTGCAGATCAATCATGGCGGCTGTGCCGCTGAGAAGTCTTTTTGTGGCTGTGATCCGGTGAGTCCTTCCGGAATCAGTATCAGCTGTGGCCTGCCGGGGTCAAAGCCTAATACCCAAAAGCCGGGGATCCTCACAAAGAATGAGATTCTCGCCCTGGAAGATGCCTATATCCGGGCTGCCAGGAGGGGAATGGAGGCAGGATGTGACGGAATAGAGATCCATTCCGCCCATGGTTACATGCTCAATCAGTTTTATTCCCCGATCAGCAATAAGCGGACCGACCAGTATAATGGCTATACCTTAGAGGGCAGGACCAGGATTCACCGGGAGATTATCCGGGGAGTCCGCCAGGCTATAGGTGACCAGCCCTTGCTGGCCATCCGGATCGGCGGCTGTGATTACATGGAGGGAGGCACCAGGATTGAGGATACGGTGGAAGCTTCCAAAGCCTATGAAGAACTGGGTGTTGACCTCATTGATATTTCAGGAGGCTTATGCAGCTTTGTAAGGCCCGGTCATACAGAGCCTGGATATTTCGGGGAGATTTCCGAGGCTGTCAAAAAAGAGGTCGGGATTCCTGTCCTGTTGACAGGCGGTGTAAAGACTCTGGCTGATGCTGACATGCTCCTTGAGCAGGGCAAAGCTGATCTGATCGGCGTAGGCCGGATCATCACGGCCCAGGCAGACTGGGGCAGAGAGCTGCTGAGTTAGGGCTGAAATCATGAAAGCTTAATAAAGATAAAGAACTGCAGCTGTCATTGAAATGTATTATGACAGCTGCAATTCTTTTGAATTAACAAGACTGTGAAAAAAATGACTCACAAACTGATTTACGGAAATATATCTTTTATTTTAAAAGTCATGGAAGTTAAAGTCATGGAAGTTATAGTTATGGAAGTTAAAGTCATGGAAATCAAAGATCGATCTCCAGCAGGATCGGTGTGTGGTCCTGACGGTCGCCGGAGTCAATCATCTCTGACCGGATAATCTTGTCCTTGATCCGGTCACTGACCAGAAAATAGTCAATCCTCCAGCCCGAGTTGTTGATCTTGCTGGTCTTTACCCTCTGGGCCCACCAGGAATAGACTCCCGGGACGTCCCCATGAACATGGCGGAAGCTGTCTGTGAAACCCGTATCCAGAAGCCGGGTAAATCCTTCCCTTTCCTCATCGGTAAAGCCCGGTGACCGCCGGTTGCTCTCCGGGTGGGCTAGGTCGATCTCCTTGTGAGCCACATTGTAGTCGCCGCAGGAGATGACCGGTTTTACCTGGTCGAGGTCATGGAGATACCGGGCGTATTTTTCATCCCAGACCTGTCTTTCCCCAAGTCTTTTGAGACCATCGCCGGCATTGGGGGTGTAGACCAGGTTAAAGTAGAATTCCGGCAGGTCCAGGGTAATCATACGGCCTTCCAGGTCCATGGGCTCAGGGGCACCGATGGAAGGATATTCAGCCTTAATTTGGAGATCCTTTTTATAGAGGGCCATGGTACCGGCATATCCCTTTCTGGCCGGCTCTCTGGAGCTGACCCAGGCATAGTCGTAGTCCGGGAAATATTCCTGCAGGGCCGCCAGCTGCTTCTTATTCATGCCCTTGGCAGGGAGCTTGGTCTCCTGGATAGCGATAATCTGGGCGTCCTGCCCGGCCAGGGTCTCGAGCACATTCCTTGAAAGCTGGGCCCGGGCGCTGGCACTGGTCAGGGCGGCATTTAGTGAGTCTATATTCCATGAGATAAATTTCATAGTTGCTCCTTTCAATGATGGGGAGATCGGAGATCTCTGATGGGCTATGGGTTTATATAGCCCTTGTTTCCTGAAGTATTCTCTTTAAGTAGTGGGAAACAGCCGTCTGCTTATGGCTGCGTAATAGAATTACTATGAAAATGATTATAAAGCATAGGATGTCTCTGGGGCAAGACATTTCTTTATGGTAAAAATATCTATAGGACTTTGTTTTTTATCAGCAATTTGCTATAATATTTAGGAAAATATATAAAAAACTTTTGTGAGGAGGTATTGTTATGAGTCTTTTAAGTATGCTTACGGGATCCCTTACATCCCAGTCTTCTGTTGATTCCATGTCCGGTAAAACGGGAATATCTTCCCAGCAGGTGTCTCTGCTCATGTCCCTGGCCCTGCCTCTTTTGATCAAGTATATGATGAAAAATGCATCTTCCCAGGATGGGGCATCCTCCCTCTTGGGGGCCCTGACCCAGCACAAGAGCCAGAAGTCTGCTGCCCAGCAGATTGATGAGGCCGATGCGGATGACGGCCAGAAGATCATTTCCCACATTTTCGGCAAGGATCAGAATAAGATCGTCAAGCAGTTCTCCGGAGAAACAGGTCTTTCCGGTGACCAGGTAATCCAGGTGCTTTCCCACATGGCTCCTGCTTTAATGAGTGGTGTCAGTGCTGAGAATGAGAAGAAGGCCCAGAAAGCCAAAAATGCTGGTAAGGCCAAGGGCCCGGAAGATATCCTGGGATCCCTCTTTAAATTATTCTGATAGGATATTGGCTGCTGATTCTACAGTTTCATATCTGATATTTGTAAGGGCTTTTGGCCTGTCTGTGAATCGGACGGTACAAAGGCCCTTTTTTCTAATATTTTTCTTTTATTCATGAAGTCAAATGAGTATAATTGAGATAGAAATAGATTTTATTTTAGGGCTAATTATTTACTTAAAAAATGTTGCAAAAGTTGGAGGAGGAGGTTAGATATGAAACTTACCAAAGAAGAGCAGCACCGGCAGTGTATGAAAGAGATCAAGGGAACTCTTCTGGTGGTTCTGATCTGCTGTATCTGGCATATCGCCACAGCATTTCTACTCAATGGGACGGGGATATACTTTCTGGGCATGCCGGCCTGGTTTAGTGTTTCGACCCTGGGGACCATCATACTTGCCCTGGCCGGGGTGACTTATCTGCTCAAGAAGGTATTTGTTGACTTTGAATATGAGGCAGAGGAGGATGGAGATGACCAATAATCAGATTATAATACTCGTAATATTTATTGCCTATCTGGCCTTTAATGTCATCATCGGTCTCTGGTTCAGCCGCCGGGTAAACCAGAAGGGCCAGCTGTCCGATGAAAAGAAGTATTTTATCGGTGGAAGGACCATGGGAGGCCTGGTTCTGGCCATGACCACCATGGCCACCTATACCTCAGTAAGTTCCTTTGTGTCCGGTCCCGGAGCTGCCGGCCTTACCTACGGCTATGCCCAGGCCTGGATCGCCACGGTCCAGGTGCCGGTTACCTTTCTGGTGCTGGGTGTCCTGGGCAATAAGCTGGCTATCGTTTCCCGGAGAACCGGGGCGGTGACGGTGGCCGGTTATCTGAGGGCCCGATATAAAAACGACCTGCTGGTCATTGCCACCAGTATCCTTATGGTTCTTTTTTTCATCGCCCAGATGATCAGCCAGTTTACAGGAGGCGCTACCTTAATTGCATCCATCACAGGTCTTGACCATAAGGCGGCCCTTTTGATCTTTGGCTGCGTAGTTATTTTCTATACGGCCTTCGGGGGTTTTTCTGCCGTGGCCATCACTGATACCATCCAGGGCCTGGTCATGTGTGTGGGAACCTTTCTCTTTCTCTTTTACGTTCTGAGAGCGGGAGGAGGCCTGTCTGGAATCGATGCCGGTCTGGCAAAGAACCTGCCGGGAGTTTATGATAACCTGTTTGCTATTTATGCGCCGGGAACCTTATTAAGTTTCTGGATTCTGGTGGGCTTTGGTACCCTGGGCCTTCCCCAGACGGCTGTCAGGGCCATGGGCTTTAAGGATACCAAAAGTCTCCATTCCGCCATGTGGATCGGTGCCCTGACTTGCAGCTTTGTCATCGTGGGCATGCACCTGGCCGGAACCTGGGCCGGCGCTCTTGTGGATACGTCCAACCTGCCCACATCGGACTATTTTGTGCCCTATATCGTCCAGAGGATCATGCCGGTAGGCGTAGCCGGTATCTTCCTGGCTGCCCCCATGGCAGCGGTTATGTCGACGGTGGATTCCATTCTGATCCTGGCTTCCGCAGCAATCATCAAGGATTTGTGGAAGACCTATGTAGTCAAGGATGATCCGGTCAAACTGGAAAAATATGAAAAGCATGTAAAAACGGCATCTATCGCTGTGACCTTTGTGTTCGGTATCATTGTCATGCTGCTGACCATTGAGCCGCCGGATATCATTTTCTTCCTGAATCTTTTCGCCTTTGGCGGCCTGGAATGTACCTTCTTCTGGCCTTTGATCGGTGGTCTCTTCTGGAAGAAGGGGACCGGGACCGCAGCCCTGGTCAGCTCTGTGGGAGCTGCAGTGACCTATGTGTTCTGCTACTATAATGTGAATGTGGCCGGCATTAACGCCGTAATATGGGGCTTGCTGGCAGGCGGGATCCTCTACTTCCTGGTTGGCAGCATCACATCAAAGAATAAGCCCCTGGACCAGGATATCCTGGACAAATGTTTCTGACATTTGCGGCAATGGCCTTTATGGCCAATTTATCCACAAAAAGAATCCTTTGTCTGTTTGGGCCGGAGGAAACCGCATATATTTAGAAATAGAAAAAACAGGACAGGACCTTGTTAAAAAGCCAGAGATCCGGTAAAATGCACTTTTACAGCGGCTACATTGAGCCAAGTGTAGAAAAAGACTGGAAAAGGCTGAAAATGTGAATAAAGAATGCGTCACAGTTGCGATCTTCCCATTCTATTATGGAAGGGCGGGAACGTTACTGTGACGCTTCTTTTTGCTGTTTTTTTATTGTTTTTGCTTTTATACAACGACGAAGAATTTTACCAGGAAGAGGGCGGAGATGATGTAGGTCAGGAGTGATACGTCTTTTGCCTTTCCTGTGAATACACTGATGACGGTGTAAGAGATCATTCCCAGGCCGATGCCGTGGCCGATGGAGCCGGAGATGGGCATGGCGATGAGCATGAGGGCTACAGGGACGATCTGCAGGGTGTCGTCGAAGTCGATGTGTTTCAGCCCGCTCAGCATGAGGATGCCTACGTAGATCAGAGCCGATGATGTGGCTGCCGCCGGGATCAGGGCTGCGATAGGGGCGATGAAAGTGCAGGCCAGGAAAAGAAGTCCGGAGGTCAGGGCTGTGAGGCCGGTTCTGCCGCCTGCTTCCACGCCGGAAGCGGATTCCACGAAGGTGGTTACCGTTGAGGTTCCGGTCAGGGCGCCGGTGATCGTGCCGACGGAGTCCGCGATCAGGGCCTCTTTCATGTTGGGCATGTTGCCGTTCTCATCAACCATGCCGGCACGGCTGGCTGTTCCTACCAGGGTCCCGATGGTATCAAACATATCGATCATACAGAAGGTGATGATCAGGGTGACGGCGGTGAAGAAGCCAATCTCCATAAAACCGCTGAAATTAAACTTAAAGAGGGTGGTCTCCACCATGTCATTTACCGGAGGAACAAAGGATGCTCCCTGCAGGGCTGCGAAGGGATTGGTATGGAGGAAAAGGGCCTCGCCGATCCAGTAGACGATAGAGGCGCAGAGCATACCTAAAAGAACGGAAGCCTTGAACCCTTTCTGGGCCAGGATAATGGTGATAAAGAGGCCGACAAACATGGTAACGACGGTGAGAACCATCTTGACATAGCCGGAGCCCATGGTATCGTTGGCCACACTGGGAGTCAGGGCCCCGAAGAAATCTCTCATGGCATAAAAGGGTCCGCCATTTTCAGAGTAGATTCCCGCGTTGGAGCCTACGCCGATGTTTAATAGCATGAGGCCGATGGACGGTGCGATTCCCATGCGGACAGCCAGGGGTATGGCATTCACAATCTTTTCCCGGATGTTCAAAACGGAAAGAATGATAAATACAATACCTTCAATCAGGATAATACAGAGAGCTGACTGGAAGGATACCAGGTAGCTGGTGCCGGTGATGGTGGTTATGTTGGCTACAACAACTGCAAAAAAACTGTTTAAGCCCATACCGGGTGCCATGACGAAGGGCTTGTTGGCCAGGAAAGCCATGGTAAGGGTTCCGATTGCTGAAGCGATACAGGTAGCCATGAATACTCCATTCCAGAGATTCTGGCCTTCTGCGCCGAAATTGGTCAGAAGGTTGGGGTTGAGGGCTATGATGTAGGCCATGGTCATGAAGGTGGTAA
>DLBH01000011.1 GCA_002494165.1 Lachnospiraceae bacterium UBA7026
TATTAGCCAATCTGTACACCTCCATAAAATATTCATTGATTTTAATCAACAGCACCTGCTGTCATGTGCCGCAGCGATTTGAACCGCAAATCAAATTACTGCAAAGGTGGCTCGTCAGGTCGGACACGGACAAGCTGACGTGCACATACTCTACTATTTTATTAACGGAGAATTGGTTTGTCAAGAGCTAAGTGGAGGAAAATCAGGAAATATTAAAAAAAACCAGGGCTGTCAAGGCTCTTATTTTTCAATTTTTACTTTACATCTTCACCTTCATCCGTTATATATTTTAATAGATTGAATTTCCGGTGCCGGGTCTGCTGACGGAGGGAAAACATTTCCTCTCTCTTCGCCTGACAAGGGAAGCAAAAAGCAGATCATGTTGATAAGATAACAGATATATGGGTATGCTGACAAGAATACATTAACAGACATGCAGTAACAGTGCACACAATAACGGATATATTAACAAGCATACATTGATTAGTAGAAACAGATAGTTGGAGGAAATGTTTTGGCAGATATAGATCAGAGCAGGATAAGGAATTTTTGCATCATTGCCCATATTGACCATGGGAAATCAACCCTGGCAGACCGTATTATACAGGAGACCGGCCTGCTGACGGACCGGGAGATGCAGGACCAGGTCCTTGACAATATGGACCTGGAGAGAGAGCGTGGGATAACCATTAAGTCCCAGGCCGTGCGTATCATCTATCACGCCAAGGATGGCCAGGAGTACATTTTCAATCTGATTGATACCCCCGGCCATGTCGATTTTAATTATGAGGTGAGCCGGAGCCTGGCAGCCTGCGAGGGGGCCATTCTGGTAGTGGATGCCGCCCAGGGTATCGAGGCCCAGACCCTGGCCAATGTATATCTGGCCCTGGACCATGATCTGGAGATCATGCCGGTCATCAATAAGATCGACCTGCCCAGCGCCGATCCTGACCGGGTTGTGGAAGAGATTGAGGATGTGATTGGAATCGAGGCAGAGGATGCTCCCAGGATCTCAGCCAAGAACGGCATCAACATTGACCAGGTTCTTGAGCAGATCGTGGAGAAGATTCCTGCTCCCGGCGGCAGTCCCGACAATCCCCTTCAGGCTCTGATTTTTGACAGCCTTTACGATTCCTACAAGGGAGTAATCGTTTTTGCCAGGATTAAAGAGGGCAGGATTCACAAGGGAACCAATATGAAGATGATGGCCACAGGAGCCACTGCCGAGGTAGTGGAAGTGGGCACCTTTGGAGCCGGCCAGTTCTTCCCCTGCGAGGAACTGACGGCAGGCATGGTTGGCTACATTACTGCCAGCTTAAAAAATGTCAAGGACACCCGGGTTGGCGACACGGTGACGGATGCCGACAATCCCTGTGCCAAGCCTCTGCCCGGCTACAAGAAGGTCCTTTCCATGGTCTTCTGCGGTGTATATCCGGCAGATGGAGCCCGTTATCCTGACCTGAGAGACGCCCTGGAGAAGCTGCAGCTTAATGATGCGGCCCTCCAGTATGAGCCGGAGACCTCCGTAGCCCTTGGCTTCGGCTTCCGCTGTGGTTTTCTGGGCCTGCTCCACCTGGAGATCATCCAGGAGAGACTGGAAAGAGAGTATGGCCTGGACCTGGTTACCACAGCCCCCAGTGTTATTTACAAGGTCCATCTTACAGACGGGACCAGTTTTGACCTGACCAATCCCACCAACCTGCCGGACCCCTCCACCATCGAATACATGGAGGAGCCCATCGTGTCGGCGGAAATTATGGTCACTAAGGACTATGTGGGACCTATCATGACCCTCTGTCAGGAGCGTCGGGGGACCTATATCTCCATGGAATACATGGAGGAGACCCGGGCCCTGCTCAGGTACGAGCTGCCTCTCAATGAGATCATCTATGACTTCTTTGATGCCTTGAAGTCCAGGTCCAGGGGCTATGCCTCCTTCGATTATGAGCTGAAGGGTTATCAGCGGTCTGACCTGGTTAAGCTGGATATCCTGATTAACCGGGAGCCGGTGGATGCCCTGTCCTTTATCGTTCATGCTTCCACGGCCTACGAGAGGGGCCGCAAGATGTGTGAGACCCTGAAAGGGGAGATTCCCAGACATCTTTTTGAGATTCCCATCCAGGCAGCCATCGGAAGCAAGATCATCGCCCGGGAGACGGTCAAGGCCGTCCGCAAGGATGTTCTGGCCAAGTGCTACGGTGGTGATATCACCAGAAAGAAGAAGCTTTTAGAGAAACAGAAGGAAGGTAAGAAGAGGATGCGCCAGGTGGGCGCTGTGGAAGTACCCCAGAAGGCCTTTATGGCAGTCCTCAAGCTCAGTGAAGACTGATGCCGGCAGGCAGCAGGATAACAGGATAAAGCAGATAAAGCAGATATAATAGATATAGTGGGCCGGCGGGACAGGTGCTCTAAAGCATACGCCGGTCCTTTTTAATGACTGGAAGATCGGCAAAAGGCAGTAAGTCTGTCAATGGCTGACAGGCCGGTAACAGTCCATAGACGAAAGACCGGCAAAGCTATAATAGGCCGGTGACAGCCCTTGGCCGGAAAGCCGGTAAGGATTGGAAGGAGGAATGACCCATGCAGCAAAAGCCCGGGGTTCTGGAATTATATGTCCATATCCCCTTTTGTGTCAGAAAATGTAATTATTGTGATTTCCTTTCCTTCGCCGCCGGCAGGGATTCCCGGGAGCTTATGGAGCGCTACTGCCAGGCCCTCCGGGAAGAAATCCGGGCCGGCGGGGATACTTCCCGGCTGGTGACCAGTGTCTTTTTTGGCGGCGGGACCCCCTCTTTGCTGGACGGAAACCAGATGACCGGCCTCATGGATGCCATCAGGGCATCTTTCCGCCTGGACCGGGAGGCCGAGATCAGTCTGGAGGCTAATCCCGGGACCCTCAGCCATGGCAAGCTGGAGGCCTTTCGGCAGGCAGGTTTCAATCGTCTCAGCATAGGACTCCAGTCCGCCTCTGACCAGGCCCTGGTCATGCTGGGCAGGATCCACAGCCTGGATCAGTTCCTGGATAATTACGAGGAGGCCCGACGCTGTGGATTTACCAATATAAATATAGATATTATGAGCGGCTTGCCGGGTCAGAGCCTGGAAGATTACAAAAAGACCCTGGACCTGGTGACAGGCCTGAGGCCGGAACACATTTCCTCTTACAGCCTGATTGTGGAGGAGGGGACCCCCCTTGCCAGGTCAGACAAATTGCTGGCAGCCCTTCCTGATGAGGAAGCTGACCGGGCCATGTACCGGGAGACAGGACAGAGGCTGGAGGAGGCCGGCTACCGGCGCTATGAGATCTCCAACTATGCCCTGCCGGGAAAAGAATGCCGCCACAATCTGGGCTACTGGTCCGGTCTGCCCTATCTTGGCCTGGGCCTGGGGGCCGCCTCCTACCTGCCGGTGGAGCAAGCTTCCGACAGCCCGGCAGAAGGGACCCCCACTTTTTGCCGCTTCAGCAACAGCCGGATTATGAAGACCTATCTGGAAAGCCCCTGGCTTCCTTATGGGAAGAGGCCGGACTATACCATCCTGACCCTGGAGGACCGGATGGAGGAATATATGTTTCTGGGACTAAGAAAGAGGGAGGGCGTGTCAATCTCTTCCTTTGGCCAAAACTTCGGCAGGTCCCTGGACCAGGTCTACGGCAATGTGGTCAGGACCTATGAGAAGTCCGGCCATCTTGAGACCCTGGGAGACCGGCTGAGATTGACGGAAAAGGGCATTGATGTCAGCGACTATATTTTCAGGGATTTTATGCTGGTAGATTAGGACAGATGTTACATGTTTTTGCCTGGAAAGGGATTACTGAATCCCGGGAAAAGCAACTGCTGACATTTCCTCCTTTTATGGTTATAATGGGAGTTGGGTTAATAACGATATTAAAGGATAACCAGCATTATAAAGGATAAAGGACCGGGATCCGGGTCAGGAGACCGGCCCTGGCAGAGAAGACAGGTGATATTATGAAATGGAATAAGTTAACCATTGAGACGACAACAGCTGCTGAGGATATGCTCAGCTACGAACTGACAGAAATGGGTATGGAGGGTGTTGAGATTGAAGACCATGTGCCCCTGTCCGAGGAGGACAGAAAAATAATGTATGTGGACCTCCTTCCCGATGAGATTGCCCCCGACGATGGCAGAGCCAGGGTCTCTTGTTATGTGGATGAAAAGGAAGACCTGGATCAGGTTGTGGAGAAAATCCGGGCTAAAATCGAAGAACTCAGGGCTTTTCTTCCCATGGGCAGCGGGGAGATATATTTTGATGTCACTCAGGAGGAGGACTGGATCAACAACTGGAAGGTCTTCTTTAAACCCTTCCGCCTGGATGACAATATCGTTATTAAACCGTCCTGGGAGACTTTGGAGGACCAGAAGGAAGATGATATCATTGTGGAGATCGACCCGGGCACGGCCTTTGGCAGCGGGTCCCATGAGACTACCAAACTCTGTATTTCCATGCTGAAAAAATATGTGAAGCCGGGCGCCAGCCTTTTGGATGTTGGTACCGGAAGCGGTATCCTGTCCATCATAGGTCTCAAGCTGGGGGCCGGCCATGCTTCGGCCACGGATATAGACCCCAATGCCATCCGGGCTTCCGAGGAGAATTTTGAGATGAACCATGTGACAGCAGACCAGGTCGACATCTGCCAGGTAAATATCCTGGACCCGGACCAGGCTTCTGAGGTCGCCATGGTGAATGGGTCGGTCAAATACGATCTGATCGTAGCCAATATCCTGGCAGATGTGATCATTCCCCTGTCTGGTCTTGTCAAGCCCCTGCTGAAGGAAGGCGGCATTTTCATCGCTTCAGGAATTATCAACACCATGGAAGAGGCCGTAAAAGAAGCGGTCCTGGCCAACGGATTAGAATTACTGGAAGTCAACCACATGAAAGACTGGGTCGGCCTGGCCGCAACAATCAAATAATACTGCCCAAAGGGACATGCTTTGATTTAGCTGGCAGATTTTAAATCTTTTGTGAAAACTGATAGTTTCCAGATAGTAGGTTATATGCCTCTTGAAAAACAAGTCTGGATTTGGGCGGCATAGTTTAGTATGATTGTCATCAAAAAAAGCCTTGCGGCCATACCGAGGATTTTCTGAGCATAGCTTTCGCGCCGGGCGGCTGTTTGAGCCTGCGTTAGCAGGCGAGTTCCGCAGGAGGCGCGAATTATCAGCGGCGGAGGAAAATCCGAAGGTATAGCAGGATTTTTTTGAGACACGCATATAAGCTGCCGGCCAGATCAAGGTATGTTAACCAAGGGGCATAAAACCGGCCCTTTGGGAAGTCGGTGAGAAGTATAGGAGTTTAGGTGTATGTTTCAGTTTTTTGTAGAGAGTCCCGCGATTAGTGACCAGGGGATTCTACTTACGGACAGGCAGGATGTCAACCATATCAGAAATGTGCTGAGGATGCGGCCTGGTGACCAGGCGGCTCTGTGCTGTCAGGAGAAGGAGAAGATCTATACCTGCCGGCTCAATAGCCTGGGCCAGGAGGATATCCTTTTTGATATTCTCGATATTGACAGTATCCATACAGAGCTGCCGGTGGAGATTACCCTTTTCCAGGGCCTGCCCAAGAGTGATAAGATGGAGATGGTCATCCAGAAGACCATTGAGTTAGGGGTGGCCAGGATCGTTCCGGTTGCCTCAAAGAGGGCGGTGGTCCGGCTCTCTGGCAAAAAGGAAGAGAAGAAGCTGGCCCGCTGGCGGGAGATCTCCAAAAGTGCTGCCAAGCAGTCCAAGCGGGGCCGGATTCCAGAGATTAGCCAGGTCATGACCTTTGCCCAGGCTGTGGAGGCCGGCAGGGACCTTGATATGCTGTTGATTCCCTATGAGGAAGCCAGAGGTATGAAGGCTGCCCGGGAGGCAGTTGCCGCCGTGGCAGGTAAGAAGAGCCTGGGGATCTATATAGGGCCGGAAGGGGGCTTTGACCAGGCCGAGGTGGACCTGGCCCGGGAGGCCGGGGCCCTTCCGATTAGTCTTGGCAGGAGGATACTTCGTACGGAGACAGCCGGTATGGCCCTCTTGGCTATACTGGGTTTTGCCCTGGAAGAAGACCTTGAAGCCTAAAGGGTCCCAAGCATAGAGGCAAGCTTAGTGGCCCTGGAGTTTTAGAGAACTCTGGAGTAAAAAGAGCCTTGGAACCAAGAGAGCCTTGGAATTTCGAGAGCTTGCAGGTACAAAAGAATTGCTACATAAAGGTTTGATCGTCTAAAAGTCCAGGATGATTGAGGACGGGAGACGGTAAAGCCTCTTATTGACCGTTTCTTATCAATAGAAAGATATAGCGAGGAGATTAATTATGGCTGGTTCAGGATTTGGAACCATTTTTCGGATTACAAGCTGGGGTGAAACCCACGGAAAAGGAGTCGGCGTTGTGGTAGATGGCTGCCCGGCCGGCCTGGAACTGGGCCCTGAAGATATTCAGGTCTACCTGGACCGGCGAAAGCCCGGCCAGTCCAGGTTTACAACTAAGAGAAAGGAGACTGATACAGTGGAGATCCTTTCCGGAGTATTTGAAGGAAAGACCACAGGCAGTCCCATTTCCCTGGTGGTATTTAACAAGGACCAGAGGTCCAGGGATTACTCGGCCATCATGGATAAATACCGCCCTGGACATGCGGATTATACCTTCGACCAGAAATACGGCTTCAGGGACTACCGGGGCGGGGGCAGGTCTTCCGGCCGGGAAACCATAGCCAGGGTGGCGGCGGGAGCCATAGCGGCAAAGGCCCTGTCCCAGATGGGGATTGAACTTTTTGCCTACACCAGGTCCATTGGACCCTGGGAGATCGATCCCTCCCGTTTTGACCCTGCCGAGAGGGACAAAAACGCCCTCTACATGCCTGACAGCCAGGCGGCAGAGAAGGCGGCGGATTTCCTGGAGGAGAGAATGAAGCAGCTGGATTCCTCCGGAGGTGTGGTGGAGTGCCGGATCAGCGGCCTGCCGGCGGGAATCGGAGAGCCGGTCTTTGACAAACTGAGTGCCTGCCTGGGTAAGGCTATCCTTTCCATTGGGGCTGTCAAGGGCTTTGAGATCGGTGATGGCTTTGCCGTGGCCAGGGCTGCCGGGTCTGAGAACAATGACCCATTTTCTATGAAAGAGGGCAGGGTGGTCAAGAAGACCAACCATGCCGGTGGTATCTTAGGCGGTATGAGCGATGGATCTGACATTCTTTTCAGGGCAGCCTTCAAGCCCACTCCTTCCATCGGCAGGAAGCAGGCTTCTGTGACCCGCCAGGGCCAGGAGACAGAGATGGAGATTAAGGGCCGCCATGACCCGGTGATCGTTCCCCGGGCCGTGGTCGTTGTGGAGACCATGGCGGCAGTGACCGTTTTTGACCTTCTGCTGCAGAATATGACCAGCAGAATGGACCGGGTAGTTGACTTTTACAAAAAAAGTTAAATAATTTGTTCCCACCATTTTCCTTTCCGGAAAATGGTGGGATTTTTATAGGCTTAGGACAAGACTTTACAGGAAGCCTATGATATAATATAGACGGATAGAACTGTAGTTTTATATGTATTTGTGGAAATGTTTCTTTTCCGGGAGAGGGTGATGATCTTTTCCGGACTGGAGCTGGTCTTAAGAAGGTGACAGTATGGCTGATCAGGGGAAAAAGTGCATAGGTCTCATAGAGGCCATCGGTCTCGCTTCTGCCATTGCGGCCGCAGACGCGGCAGTCAAGGCTGCCAATGTGGAGCTGATCGGTTATGAGTATGCCGGCTATGATGCCAGGATTGCTGTCAAAGTGGAGGGGAATGCCGGTGCGGTCAAGGCCGCGGTAGCCGCCGGCGAAGCGGCCACCTACGGTATCAAGGGAAGCCTCAACGGCTGCCAGTCTGTCGCCATGAATTTTGCACTTCATCCCCGGGTTTACGAGACCATGATCCACAACAAGCTCACCACAGGAGACCCCTTGCAGATCGCGTCGGGCAAGAGACCCCAGGGAACCGGCAAGACCGGAAAGCGGGCCGGTGTATGGGACGGCCGGGGTGTCTATATCTACGAGTAGCAGCCCCATCTTCAGGTGCAGCCTGTACATTTTCAAATCTATTTTATCTTATATTTATTTAGAAGATATGTATTTAGAAAGAAGCCTCCCGGAGCAGACTGAAACAGCCGTCTGCCCCAGGAGTTATTTTTTGCCCTGACTTCTGAGTTTTTTCTTCCCATCTATTTTATCTTCCCGGGAAACTTTTCTTGAAATGAATATTTGTTTATGCTACAATCAAATCTATGGCAATATGAAGGGGTGTAGTATGTACAATTTAATCACCATAGACGGTATGGCCAAGCGCGGCCAGTTTAAGACTGTGCACGGGACCATCGAGACGCCGGTATTTATGAATGTCGGCACAGTGGCAGCCATAAAGGGGGCTGTCAGTACAGATGATCTTAAGACGATAGGAACCCAGGTGGAGTTATCGAATACCTACCACCTTCATGTAAGGACCGGCGATGAGCTGATCAAGCGCTTTGGCGGCCTGCATAAGTTTATGGCCTGGGACAGACCCATTCTGACGGACTCGGGAGGCTTCCAGGTATTTTCCCTTGCAGGTCTGCGCAAGATTAAAGAAGAGGGTGTACGCTTTCAGTCCCATATTGATGGACATTACATTTTCATGGGGCCGGAGGAGAGCATGAGGATCCAGTCAAACCTCGGCTCCACGATCGCCATGGCATTTGACGAATGCCCGAACAGCATGCTGGACGAGGCTTACGTGCGCGCTTCCGTCGCGAGAACGGAGCGGTGGCTTACGCGCTGCGTGGAGGAAATGGCGCGGCTGAATTCCCTTGAGG
>DLBH01000081.1 GCA_002494165.1 Lachnospiraceae bacterium UBA7026
AAGATGCCTTTTGACACCCTAATCCATTTGAAAAAAAAACCTTGTTAGCACCGCAAAAAAATGTTTAAAATTTAACAAAAAAAGCTTGATGTTATAGCTCAAAAAAGGTATAGTAAGGATACAAGTTTATATTAATGTTTTATCTTTAGGAGGAACTTATATGCAGACAAGAGATGTTGTAATCGTTAGTGCATGTCGTACAGCAATCGGTAAGTTTTTAGGTGAGTTTAAGAATACTTCAGCAAGAGAGCTGGCAATCGCAGTTGGTACAGAAGCCATCAAGCGTGCAGGGATCGAAGCTACAGATGTTGATGAGATTGTTATGGGTCAGGTTTACTCAGGAATGCAGGGATCTCTGCCGGCACGTCAGGTTTCCATGCGTCTTGGTATGAGCATCGAGAGCAACGCTGTTTCTGTTAACCAGAACTGTGCTTCCGGTATGAGAGCTCTGGAGATCGCCTGTGACGATATCCAGCTTGGCAAGACTGACATCGGTCTCGTAATCGGTGTTGAAAACATGACACAGGTTCCTTTCCTTCTGCCCAAGGCACGTATGGGCTATCGTATGGGAAGTATCCCCAACCAGGGCGGCGCTGAGCTTTATGACGCACTGCTTCACGATGCTCTTTATGATGAGCTCTCCGGCGGCCACATGGGCGTAACCGCTGACAACGTAGCCAAGCTTTATAATATTACCCGTGAAGAGTGTGACGAGCTGGCTGTTATGAGCCATGAGCGTGCATGCAGGGCCACAAAAGAAGGCAAGTTCAAAGATGAGATGATCGATATCGTTGAGCACACCAGGAAGGGTGACAAGATTCACAATACTGATGAGCATAAGATCGAAGGATGTAACATGGAGACCATCTCCAAGCTTCGTCCCGTATTTACAAAAGACGGTGTTACCACAGCTGCCAATGCTTCCGGTATCAATGATGCTGCTGCAGCAGTAATCGTTATGTCCCTTGACAAGGCAAAAGAACTGGGTATCGAGCCTATGGCTAAGATGATCCACATCTGCGGCAAGGGTGTTGACGCCAGCGTTATGGGCCTTGGACCGGCTGTTGCCATTCCGAAATGTCTTGACGCTGCAGGCGTTAAGTTTGAAGACGTTGATTACTGGGAGGTTAACGAGGCTTTCGCAGCTCAGTTCATCGGTGTTGAGCGTAAGCTGAAAGAGGATTATGGTTATATCGTAGACCGCAATAAGACCAACCTGAACGGTTCCGGTATCTCCCTGGGTCATCCCGTAGGATGCTCCGCTCTTCGTATCATCGTAACTATGTTATACGAGATGAAGAGACAGGATGCCAAGATTGGTTGTGCTTCCCTCTGTGTAGGCGGCGGCCCGGCTATGGCTTCCCTCTGGACCCGCGAGATCTAATCCTCATCCGGCCATTTGACATTTTCCAGATGACAGGTCCGGCCTGCTGGGTCGGACAGCAGATAAGCTTTTCCTCAGGGAGAGTTTATCTTCCGGCATAATATGAACGCAGACCCCTGGCTGCAGACTGATGGTTTTGATGACCATCCGTCTGTACCGGGGGTTTTTATTTATTCTTTTATTGCAAAAAAGAGTCGGCAACCCTCCTTTACGTTGTTATTTTAAAAGGAATCTGATAAATTATGGTTAAGGAAGAATTGCCGGCTGACAGCCGGTCAAGGGAGGGAAATATTATGAAAGAAAAATGCTACAGTGGTTCTTTGACAGATGCCGTTTCCAAACGGGAGATCCTACACCAGAACCTGGCCCGGCAGGCAGCGGAGGAGGGGATTACCCTTCTTAAGAACAAAGACAGCCTGCTGCCCCTGGACCTGAAGAAAAAAGTAGCCCTCTATGGCAGTGGGGCTCTTTATACTTTGAAAGGAGGTACCGGGTCCGGAGATGTCAACAGCCGTAAGACCTGCAGCCTTTTAGAAGGGTTGGACAAAGAAGGATTCCAGATCAGCAGCCGGCCGTGGCTTGATGACTATGTCCGGGTCTACGAGACCGCCCGGGCAGCCTGGAGGGAAGAGATACTAAAAGAAGCCGGAAGGTCGGCCGATGGCAATGCCTTGTTCGATGTCTATTCCTCCCATCCTTTTTCCGCTCCTGCCGGCAGGTTTTTAGAAGCCTCAGACCTGGCCCTCTCTGGTACTGACACAGCCATCTTTGTCATAAGCAGACAGGCCGGGGAGGGGAAGGACCGGGAGATTGTTAAAGGGGATTACTATCTCAGCGACTATGAAGAAAGGATGATTCAGGATCTGGCCCAATCCTATGATAAGCTTATCCTCATCATTAATTCCGGAGGTCCCATTGACCTTTCCTTCAGTGACCAGTTCGACAAGATTAAGGCCATATTATACATTTCCCAGCCTGGTATGGCAGGAGGGGAGGCCGCAGCCCGGATCCTGTCCGGCAAGACCTGTCCCAGTGGCCGTCTCAGTTCAAGCTGGGCCTATCATTACAAGGATTATCCCAATGCGGCTAATTTCAGTCACAACAACGGCGATCTCGAAAGAGAAATCTATTCCGAAGGAATCTTTGTCGGTTACCGCTATTTTGATTCCTTTGGCGTGAAGGTAAGGTATCCCTTTGGCTATGGTCAAAGCTATACCAGGTTCTCTATAAGCTCTGGCCTTGTCAGCCGGGATGAGGAAAGAGGCTGTTGCCGGATCAATTATAAGACTAAGGTGAAAAACACGGGTAAAAGACCTGGAAAGGAAGTAGTCCAGCTCTACGCCCTCTGTCCCCAGACCCTGCAGATCCGGGAATTAAAACAGCTTTGTGCCTTTGCCAAAACAGACCTTTTAGAACCGGGTCAGGAGACGGAACTCTGCCTGTCCTTTGACCTGACCGGTCTTGCTTCCTTTTGTGAAAAAGACAGCAGTTACAGGCTGGCTAAAGGCACCTACTACCTTATGGCAGGTAACTCCTCGGCCAATCTGACCCCGGCGGCTGCCCTCCATCTGGATTCTGAAGTCCTGGTCAGAAAGGTAAGTCCGGTCTGCCAGCCTGAAAGTCCCCTGAAGGATATGGCTCCCTACATAGACCGGCTTGAGGATGCCTACCGGAAGATAGCGGAAAAAGCCAGGAAAATGGGAGTACCGGTCCTTAATATCAGAGGCAGGATTCTGGAGAAAAGCTGTGCCCGGGCCCTGCAGGATCACCGGCAAGAGCCGGCACAAGCTCCAAAGAAGCAGGCAGCCGGGACTGTAGTCAGGGATTATATAGACCGGCTCAGTCTTGATGACAAGCTGCTTCTTCTGGTAGGCCGCCATGCCAGGGGAGAAGATAATATCGTCCTGGGAGCTGCCAGCGTCAGTGTTCCCGGCGCCGCGGGAGAAACCTGTCCCATAGAAAAGGAAAATGTATCCATACCATGTATATCCCTGGCTGACGGTCCGGCAGGCCTCCGTCTGGTACCCAGATATACTGTTGGAGAGGATGGAAAGCCCAATCAGATCGGTTTCAAAGCCAGCATGGAAAATGGTTTCTTTATGAATGAAGAAGATCTGGATACTGAAGGCACCAGCTACTATCAGTACTGTACAGCCTTTCCGTCAGGAACCCTCCTGGCCCAGACCTGGAACTTACCTTTGATTTCTGAAGTTGGCCTGGCGGTAGCAAAGGAGATGGAAGAATTTGGTGTAACCCTCTGGCTGGCTCCGGGCATGAATATCCAAAGGAATCCCTTATGCGGCCGTAATTTTGAATATTATTCTGAAGACCCCCTCCTGTCAGGTAAAATGGCAGGCGCCATGACCAAAGGCGTCCAGAGTCAGCCGGGAACCGGTACCACAGTCAAGCATTTCTGCTGCAACAATAATGAAGATAACCGGATGGGCGTTGACGCTGTAATCTCTGAGCGGGCCCTGCGGGAGATTTACCTGCGCAATTTTGAGATCGCAGTGAGAGAAGCCCAGCCTCTGGCCCTGATGACCTCCTATAATAAGATTAACGGAATCCATGCTGCCAATAATAAGGACCTGCTGGAGACAGTGCTCCGGGGAGAATGGGGTTTCAAGGGTATGGTCATGACTGACTGGACCACAACCTCAGCCCAGGGAGGCTCCATGGCCTGGAAATGTATATGGGCCGGCAATGATCTGATCATGCCCGGCAATGA
>DLBH01000036.1 GCA_002494165.1 Lachnospiraceae bacterium UBA7026
CACCAACCTGATCAACCGCTTCTATGATATCCAGGACGGCAAGATCCGCTATGATATGATCAATATTAACAAGATTAAGAAGGCGGACCTGAGAAGGTCTTTGGGTATGGTTCTGCAGGACACCCACCTGTTTACAGATACGGTGAAGGAAAATATCAGATATGGTAAACTGGACGCCACGGATGAAGAGGTTTATGCAGCAGCCAGGCTGGCCAATGCCGATGGCTTTATCCAGAGACTGCCCCAGGGTTATGATACGGTTCTTCATGGGGACGGGGCCAACTTGAGTCAGGGCCAGCGGCAGCTTCTGGCCATCGCCCGGGCAGCTATTGCCGACCCGCCGGTACTGATCCTCGACGAGGCCACCAGCTCCATTGATACCCGTACGGAAAAAATCGTCCAGGAGGGCATGGATAAGCTGATGGAAGGCAGAACTACCTTTGTTATAGCCCACCGTCTGTCCACCATCATGAACAGTGACTGTATCATGGTCTTAGAGCAGGGCAGGATCATTGAGAGGGGTAACCATGAAGACCTGATGGCCCAGAAGGGAAGATACTACCAGCTCTACACCGGATCAGCAGCTTCCTGACAGTTGGTCGGGCCTTTGGAAAATGTCTGAGAGGGTACTGTCGCACTAAAGCGGTATTCCTTTTAAGGTAAAATAGCAGATAAATGAACTGAAAACCCGATAATTCCTGGTATATTCAGGAGTATTCTTTAAACATGATAAGTGCCGGATAGAACAAATGGTCAGTTTGACCTGTTCTGTCCGGCACTTTATTATTAAGCAAACTGAATTGTAAACAGAATTCAAATGAATAATTCCTTTAACTGCCTCATTTTATGCCCAGGAAGAACATGAGGGCCGCCCAGGTAAAGAGAGGATAGTAGTTGCCGTGGTCGTCCCTTCCTTCCACGATAAATTTCTCTGCCTGGTCCTTGCTGACAAGACGGAAGCCTTCAAAATGTTCGGTTCCCTCAGCCAGGTCCTGGGTCAGATCCGGCATATGGTCGCGGTTGATAGAAATATAGACCAGAGCATTGGACTCATCCGTCATACCAGGTGTACTGAAAACAGCCGGGTTTACTACTGTTACTGTGTCGGTCGGTCCCACCTGGATGCCGGTTTCCTCCCTCAGCTCACGGACAGCCGTATCCTCCAGGGCATAGGGGCTGTCATAGTCCTCAGGGTCAACGATTCCAGCCGGGACACTGAGCATATACTGGCCTACAGGGTAACGGTACTCCCAGTTGAGCAGTAATTTTTTGGGCTGCCCTTTGATATTGAGAACTACAAAACAGCTGACCGCGTCAGCCAGCATGGACTTCTGTTCCTGGTCAGTCATGGATGCCACAAGACGGTCACTGTCCCTGCGGCTGGCCCAAAAGTACTGCTTTCCGTCAGCAAAGTCGTATTCATACATTCTTATGAATCTTGTATTGTATATTTTTTTGATTTTTTCTTTTTTCATCTTGTAGATCATAATATCATTCATCCTCCTGATCCCAGGCTACCTTGAAAATATCTTAAATCGCCTGTCTTTAAACATATTTATCCCTATTATATTACCCAGGCCCTCACATTACAAGCAGACAAATATAGAGAAATAAAAAGTATAGGCAGAGAAAGAATCATTATATATCATTATATAATATATACAGGAAAACAATAAGCTGATAGAAAAATGATTGACAGGCTCAGAGCAGAAGATAAAGAGGGTAAAAAGAAAGACAACCGGAAGAATCCGGCTGCCTTTCTTTACATAAGAAGAATTAATCAGATGAGAAAATCTGTAATAAGCTTATCTGTGATCCTGGCAATAAGCGGCTGCGTTACAGCCATATTCCCAGTAAGTGCTTTTGTTAAGGTCAAAGCTGGTGAGCTTAACCTTCTTTTTAGTCTGGGAAGCGTGAAGCACAACACCCTCTCCAAGATAAATACCACAATGGTTTTCGTTGCTGCCGCTTAAGTGGTAAACCAGGTCACCGACAGCTACCTGGTTTAAAGAGCTGACAGGATATATATACTTTTGCATGAGGTCAAACTGAGCTGTGGTATTCTCCCCGATTTTCACTCCGCTCGCCTTGAAATAAGCATCTCTCACAAGACTGGAGCAGTCTGCGTATCCTTTTTTGTTTCTTTTTTTCTGACTGTATTTATCTCCCAGGTGCCTGTGGGCATATCTCAGAGCCTTTTCCCTGAAAGCCAGAGTGACATCTGTGTCCGCAATCCTCAAGATAACCGGTGTGAGACTAAGGTAATCTATCTTGACCCAACCCTTTTTTTCGAGCCCTTCCACGAATACAGAAATCCATTTACCCTTCTTTTTAAGAACCCTGCACCGGGTCTTGGTATTGAGCAGGGCCAGAGCCTCAGACTTTTTAGAAGGCTTTTCCCGGAGATTAACCTCATCCTTTAGAACGAAAACAAGGGGTGCCTGGGCCAGAATCTCCTTTTTGGAAAGTTTGGTTTTGTGATCAGCGATATACTGCCGCTTCACATAACCTTCCTTGCCGTCGACCAGGACCTTTATCCAGTCGCCCTCTTTTTCTATAAGAGCAAGCTTGGTGTTCTTTTCCAGCACAGAATAGATTTCCTTGTCTTCGCCAGGGCCTTTTCTGAAATTAATCCGGTCTGTGGTATACCAGCTGCCGGCACGAACCATGACAGGATTCCCAATTATCAGGAAGATAAAAGTGACATACAGAAAATATCTGAATCTAAAGCACATGAAAATCCTCCATCCATGATTTCTAAAGGAATTATAGCACATAAAAAAATAAAAATCCAGTGTATTTATTTAAATAACATAAATTTTTTATTTTATTTTCTGAAATAGAATAGTAGTTAGGATATCAGTTCCTAAGAGAGGTGATTTGTCAGGGTATGAAATGTAAATACTAAAAACTTCAGGGATATCAATTGTAAGTGTAACAAGTTGCCGGAAGTTCAGCTGTCATAATATTGACGCAATGGGATTTGAAACTCCGGCAATCCCAGGAGTTTGAGATTAAAAAAATGAGGCCTGATATTCTCAGATCCTGGAAGGATAAGAATAATGAATAGAAAAACAAAGGTAATAAGAAAACCAATATATCTGTCATTTACAAATAATAATACTTACGAATGAAAGAATATTTATTGGCAATAAGAAACAGACAAAAGCATAAAATTACCTAAAATATTAATAAAAGAGCATATTTTTTTATAAAAAAGGCAATAAAATACGGGATTAAGCTTATTTTAACCAATAAAACACATTTACAAACATAAGCATTTCTTTGATAATATTTAAATAGAAACATATATTATATATTTGGAGGGAAAACTATGCAACAGATCATTTATCTGGCACCGGTTTTGGGATTATGCGCTTTAGCCTTTGCGTTCTATCTCATCCAGAAGGTGTCTAAACAGGATGCGGGAACAGACAGAATGAAAGAGATTGCAGCTTTTATCCATGAAGGTGCCAGAGCCTTTCTTATGGCAGAGTACCGTATTCTCGTCGTTTTTGTGGCTATTTTATTTGTACTGATTGGCATTGGAATCAGCTGGGTCACAGCCGTATGTTTCCTGATCGGAGCCCTGTTCTCCACGATCGCGGGCTACATCGGAATGAACATCGCTACCAAGGCCAATGTAAGAACTGCCGCTGCAGCTATGGACAATGGTATGAACAAGGCCCTGTCAATCGCTTTCTCCGGCGGTGCTGTCATGGGTATGTGTGTTGTAGGCTTCGGTCTTTTAGGAGCCAGTGTCATCTACATTGTGACAGGTAACCCGGATGTTCTGTCCGGATTCTCCCTGGGTGCTTCATCCATCGCCCTGTTCGCCCGTGTAGGCGGCGGTATCTATACTAAGGCAGCCGACGTCGGCGCCGACCTTGTAGGTAAGGTTGAGGCTGGTATCCCGGAGGACGATCCCCGTAACCCTGCCGTTATCGCTGATAACGTAGGTGATAATGTCGGCGATGTAGCCGGTATGGGCGCTGACCTTTTTGAGTCTTATGTTGGTTCTATCGTATCGGCTATCACACTGGGTGTAGCTTATGAGCAGGCCACGGGAGCAACCTTCCCCCTGATCATCGCTGCTCTCGGTATTTTATCCGCTATTATTGGTTCCTTCTTTGTTAAAGGCGATGAGAACTCCAATCCCCACAAGGCACTGAAATTCGGAAGTTATTCAGCTTCTGTCATTGTTGCCGTAGGTTCCCTTGCTCTTTGCAAAGCATTTTTCGGCAGCTTTAATTATGCATTTTCTATTATCTTTGGACTGGTTGTCGGCCTGGCTATCGGTTACATCACTGAGATCTATACGTCCGGTGACTACCGTTTCGTCCAGAAGATCGCCCAGCAATCTGAGACCGGTCCGGCTACCACAGTCATCAGTGGTATCGCTGTTGGTATGCAGTCCACAGCCATTCCGATTATCCTGATTGCCGTAGGTATTATCGGGGCCTTCAAGTTTGGCGGTCTTTACGGAATTGCTTTGGCGGCCGTCGGTATGCTTTCCACCACAGGAATCACTGTAGCCGTTGATGCTTACGGTCCCATCGCCGATAACGCCGGTGGTATCGCTGAGATGTCCCACCTTCCCGGAAAGGTACGTAAGATCACAGATAAGCTGGATGCCGTGGGTAATACTACAGCGGCTATGGGTAAAGGTTTCGCCATCGGTTCCGCCGCTCTGACAGCCTTGGCTCTCTTTGTTTCCTATGCCCAGGCAGTAGGTCTTTTTGACAATGGTATTAACCTGCTTGATTATAAGGTTATCGTTGGCCTTTTCATCGGTGGTATGCTTCCCTTCCTGTTTTCTGCCTTCACCATGGATTCCGTATCCAAGGCAGCTTATAAGATGATTGAGGAAGTCCGCCGTCAGTTCCGTACTATTCCTGGTATTCTTGAGGGAACCGGAAAGCCGGACTACACTTCCTGTGTAGCTATTTCCACTCATGCAGCTCTTCGGGAGATGCTTGTGCCTGGTATCATGGCAGTTGTTGCTCCTATCCTTGTTGGTTTACTCCTTGGACCGGAAGCCCTGGGCGGACTTCTGGCAGGAGCACTTGTCACAGGTGTTATGCTGGCCATCTTCATGTCCAACTCCGGTGGTGCCTGGGATAATGCCAAGAAATATATCGAGGACGGACATCACGGCGGCAAGGGCAGTGATGCCCATCACGCAGCCGTTGTTGGTGATACGGTAGGAGATCCTTTCAAGGATACATCAGGCCCCTCCATCAACATTCTGATTAAGCTTATGACGGTTGTGTCTCTGGTATTCGCACCCCTGTTCCTGCAGTTTGGTGGGCTGATCTAGGGAACCAGGCAGGCCGGAAAGGATGTCCGCCTTTAATCTTTAGACAATCTAAAAGCTTGCCGTCTTTTCAAGTCTATATTATAATCAGTTTATGCAAAGAAAAATGAGTCCCAGGACAGGGTCGGCCTTGACGGCCCGGCCCGGGACTCTGTTGATAATTTCAATTCGAGGAGTATTGTTATGAGTGAAGAATTTTCCCATGATTTTGATGTGGTCGTTAATCAGGCCAAAGCCTTGGGTAAACCCGTTCGTGTAATTGTTGCCGGGGCAGAAGTAGAGAATATCCTTCAGGGCGTTTTTGATGCCCAGACAGATGGATTTGTAGAGCCCATTCTTGTCGGTAACTATAAGAAGATTAAGGCCATGCTAGAGAACCTGGGACTGGCTGACCGTAATTATGATCTTCAGCCGGTTTCCAATGATGTTAACGTTGTTCAGTATGCCATCGATATGATCCTTGCCGGCAGCGCGGATGTTCTTATGCGTGGTAACACCCAGACCCGTGATTTCCTTATGCCCGTCCTGAACAAGAGTAATCATCTGGTGGAAGAGGGAATTATGACCCATGTGGTTATGGTAAAGATTCCTAACTATGATAAGATTTTATCCATCTCTGATGTAACCATCCTGGTTGAGCCTTCCATCCAGCAGAGGAAGGCTGTCGTTGCCAATATGGTAAAGGCCCTTAAGGTATTTGGAGTGGAGCATCCTAATATCGCCCTTCTGTCTCTGGTTGAAAAGCCTTCCTTCCATATGAGGGATACGGTTGAGGCCCAGACTATTGTAAGAGATCATGAAGATGAGCCCATTGCCGACTGTAATCTGGTGGGACCGATTCCCTATGACCTGATTGTCAGCAAGGAAGCAGCCCGTCTTAAGAATTACGATTGTCCATATTGTGGCGAGTTCGATGGTATCGTTGTTCCTGACCTTATGTCCGGCAACCTTTTGATCAAGGCCCTTCAGATGAACGCAAGAGCCAACAGCTGTGGTATCATTGTTGGAGCCAAGATTCCGATTGCCATCACATCCAGAAGTGATTCCAAGGAGCAGGCCTACCTGTCCCTGGCAGCCTGTGCCTGCCTGGCCCAGCAGAAGAAATTATAAAAGCATTTCCTTGAAACAGTGAATGCATATATAGCCCCGAAAACTTTGCGCACGGAAAATGTGCGCAAAGTTTTTTCTATGTTAAAATCCATTCTATTGTTGTATTCCCTTTAAAATTATGATATCAATGGATTGACACTTTTAATCAGGCTCAGGGACGGGACCTGGTCCCGGACCTTTGAATAGGGATCTTATTAATCAGAAAGGACCTGGTTTTGGATGGCCAAGCAGAATAAAGATGTAAAGAATAATGATTTAAACCAGTCATCAGTAACTTTTGAGTCTCTCCTTAAGGAGCTTGACGGGATCAACCAGATGTTTGACAGCTTTGTCAGCGCTGAGACAGAAGGCATGATCATCTGTGATAACTGCTATGATAATGTCTGGGAGGATGATGAAAATGTCAGGAGGGCTGAGGATGCCGATGGCAACACGCGGGTGTTCTGCTGTCCTGAGTGTTTAGAAGAGTGGAAGGCGCGGAATAAGGCATGAGAAAGATCATGTTTATCGGTAGAAGCGAAGCCGGGAAGACAACCCTGACCCAGGCTATGCGCGGTGACACCATCACCTATTATAAAACACAGTATGTCAACCATTATGACGTGATTATCGACACCCCCGGTGAATACCTGCAGACCAAGAATCTGATTTCAGCCCTGGCGGTTTTTACTGCCGAGGCAGATGTGATTGGTCTGCTGCTGGATGCTACGGAACCTTTTTCCTTATATTCGCCTAACCTCACTCCTGTCTGTAACAGAGAAGTGGTGGGTATCGTTACCAAGATTGACCATTGGGCCGCCGAGCCGGAGATGGCCGCGGAGTGGCTGCGTATCGCCGGCTGTAAAAAGATCTTCTATACCAGTGCCTTCACCGGTGAGGGTATCGCTGATATTCTTTCCTACCTCAAGGAGGAAAGGGATGTGCTTCCCTGGGAACAGGCCAAGGCCCAGTACGATGAAATTGGTTTCGGTGCCGGTGAATCGGAAAAAGATCAACAAAGAATTCATAATCTCTAGTTTCTGATTGCAGTTGATAAAGCAAAAATAATCGTTTATAATGAGATAGGACAAGAGGGACCGGTGTTTAAGGTCCCCGCAGATTGAGATCAAACAAGAATAGTTTTGTGGGAGGTTTTTTATTATGAGAGGATACGAGATGGTACAGATTCTGAAGGGAAAAGAGATCACTATGGAAGATGTGGAGAAAGAGATCGCTTACCGCAAGGAGACGAATGCTTTCAGCAACGCTCCCCAGAATGATGTATTCATGAATATGACACTGAACGAACTTCTCCGTGTGAAAGAGATGTGGAATGTATAGGTGTTAGGGACAAGTTTGATTGAATGAAAGAGGCTGCCGGACCAGCGGCAGCTTCTTTTTGAGTTTATGCCCTTTTGGGGCTTCTGTGCTGTAGATCAATAATATCCGGTTCCAGTTGCTGGACCGGAGTTGGAGGCTTATATCATGAATCTGGGTGCTTATACTTTTCGAAGAATAGCCAGGGAATCCCTGAAGGGCAGGTGGGCTAAGGCTATCGTAGCAGGCATTATCGCAGTCTGGCTGGGTGCATTTTCCGTAACTATACCAGCCTTGTGTGAGTATGTTGCTGTGGTTTCCGCCCTCATGTTTATCCTGGAGTTTGTTCCCGGTTATTTTTATATTCTTTTGACTTTGGTCATAGCTATTTCTATTTTTTATTTTTTCGCAGGCGGAGTAATAAGACTTGGTCACATCAGCTTCAATCTGGCACTTTTAGACAGAAGACGTCTGCACTATTCTATCCTGACCAGCCATATTAATCTGTGGTGGAAGATGATCTGCGCCCGGATGGCAGTGTTATTTCTGACACTTATGGGCCTGGTCTTTTTCATAGTTCCTGGAATTATCATCCATTATTCCTGTGCCATGACTCCTTATATTATTGAACAGAAGCCGGATTACACCATTTCCCAATCTATCATGGCTTCCTTCCGGATTATGACCGGCCATCGCTGGCAGCTCTTTGCTCTGAGACTCAGCTTTCTGGGCTGGAATCTTCTGGGCATGCTTACTCTGGGAATTGGTTTTCTTTTTATCATTCCCTATAAGACTCTGGCAGAGACTGTATTTTATAATGAGATCTCTGGCAGAGCGGACGTATTTTATGGGAGAACGAGCAGGGCAGACGGTACGACTGGGGAAGATTCTGAAGAATGATGGATTTTAAAAAAATATTGTATTGAATAAAACTTAGGATTTGAGGGACATAAGATATGAAGAGTATTAATGACAGTTTCACTAAGGATTCTACTAAAATAAAATCCCTTCCCTGCCACCTTTTTCTCATAGGCTTTATGGGCTGTGGCAAGAGTTCAGTATCGGACCGGCTAAAGAAAAAACTTTCTGTCAGGAAGATTGAGATGGATCAGGAGATCGCCAGGTCAGAAGGTATGCCGATCACAGACATATTTTCCAGTCACGGGGAAGATTATTTCAGAGATTTGGAGACATCCTTTATCAGGGATTTGAAAAATATTCCGCCGGCGGTGATTTCCTGCGGAGGAGGGGCGGTTATAAGACCTGAGAATGTGGCCATGATGAGAGAGATGGGCAAAGTTATTCTCCTTACGGCCAGCCCGGAATCTATTTATAAGAGAGTGAGAAAGAGTACTGACCGGCCTCTTTTAAATGGTAATATGAATGTGGACTATATCAGCCAGCTGATGGAGGCAAGACGGCCCCGTTATGAGAAGGCGGCCGACCTGACCATATCAACAGACGGCAAAAATATAGGACAGATCGCTAATGAGATCCTGAGTCATCTGCCCTGACCTGTCAGTCAGAAGAAAATAAGAATATCTAAGAGGAATTAAAAGACTGCCCAGAACTTTAACGCATACTTTTCAAGTACCTGTGCCAGAGTTTCTGGACAGCTTTTTGCTTATTTAGGTGAAAAGCCTGCCGGTCAGGATCAATCAAAAAAACGGGCTTTAATCTTTTCTACAGGCATAGGGCGGCCGGTCCAGAGTTCAAAGGCGGCAGCTCCCTGGTAGAGAAGCATATAGAGACCGTTAAAACAGGGACATCCCAGAGACTCAGCCAGCTCCAAAAGCCTGGTTTTGGCCGGATTATAGATGACGTCAGATACAACAAGGTCGGGGCGGAGCCAGGCCGGGTCTTCGATAAGGCAGGCATCAGTATTGGGAGCCATACCTACACTGGTGGCATTAGTGAGAATATAGCTTGTTTTTATGGAGGAGATAAGGGCCTCCTTATCCTGGAGATCGCAGACTGTAACTTTGCAGCTGGTCCTGTCATTCAGCCTGGCGGCAATGGTCAGAAGCCGGTCATAGTTGCGCCCTCTGTTATTAAATACCCGGATCTCCTTTACGCCGTCTAAGGCTGCCTGGACCAGGATGGCTGTGGCAGCGCCGCCTCCGCCTAAAAGGGTCATGATTCTGCCAGGCAGGGGATAGCCAAGAACGTCTGACGACTTCATATAGCCGATGCCGTCGGTAGTATAGCCGGTCAGGATACCCTGGTCATTGACTACGGTATTGACCGCTCCGCTGATTTCAGAGGCTGGGGAGAGGTTGTCACAGAGGCTGCCCATGAGGTTCTTGCAGGGCATGGTCAGATTCCAGCCCCGGGCACCCAGGGTTTTGAGACCCTTTACCGCATCTTCCAGTTCCCCGGTTCCCACATCAAAACAAAGATAGCGGTAGTCCAGATCCAGAAGATGAAAACTTTCATTGTGCATGAGAGGAGAGATGCTGTGAGCTACCGGCCGTCCTAAAAGACCGGTCAAAACAGTAGTTCCTGTGATTTTTTGAGACATAGGCCTTCTCCTTTATTTAAAGATTTTATAATTTATAACTATATCATTTTCATAGGAAATGTCAATTGAGCAGGATTAAGACTTGCATACCGACGGACCTTTTGCTAAAATAGAAAAGTCGACTAGTGAAAATAATTGTTATTTTTTATTAGATAAAGAACAAAATATTTTGGGAGATTAGGGTAATTATATTATGGAATTATTGGGAAAAACATTATCAGATAAAACAGAAGCAATTTACAAAGATATCGAAGGCAAGCTGGTATATCCGGTAAAGATTCTGGAAATGGATCCTGAGGACAAAGACCAGGTATCCCAGCCGGTGGCCATGGATACGGGTAAGAAGGAGTTCAGGATTTTAATAGACCCGTCCTTAGATGATAAGCTTTTTGAGAATGCCCTGGTCCGTGACCTCATATATTGTCTGCAGATGAGTAATAACGCGCCGGTGCTTTCAGCAGTCAGCGAGCATGACCTGGATGCGGTTCAGACTGCCATGATGATCTCCTCTGTCATTATGGATATCGACGTGGAGAACAAGCTGAAGTCTTACGACATGCATATCGATGATATTGACACCATGAGGCTCAGTGACCTTTTTGCCTTCCTCAAATCAGGAATCTCTGATTATAACAGGGAACTCTACCAGATTCTCACTGCTCTTCAGGTAACTCTACTTTACTATACGACATCCAAGCAGAAGAATATTACAGAGATTATTCAGACCTTCTACCTTTCCGATCCGGATGCCATGAAGCTGATCGACAAGTATGTGGATATTCTTGACCGTTATGGTGTTGCCGACAACCGGTCCATGATGAGATGTATGAGAAAGATGGCCGCCGCTTCCAATATGAAAGGAAGGCTTCGCCTGGAATACGAGGGCAGGGTCAGCGAGATATAAGACCTAAGTTTATTCTTCAGAGGATAAAAAAGTCATATATAGGATAAAAGAACATGATATACCAATCTTCATGGTGCTCCGGTGCCATGAAGATTTTTCGTAACAACGGGGATTTGGCTGGATCTGTATAGGTAGATCTATATATAGTTAGACCATTCAGGCAGACCTATCCAGGCCGGCTTATTATGAAGACTGATTCTGCTTGTTTTTTATCAGGCCCGCTGCCAAGCGGCTTATCAGATCAGATATTTCAGGAGGAGTGCTCATGAATCGTGAAGCCCTTTACAGACGTTTACAGGAAGGACCATTGATTTTGGATGGTGCCACAGGCTCTAACCTGCAGAAGGCGGGTATGCCTGTGGGTGTATGTCCGGAACAATGGATTCTTGATCATCCCCAGGTTTTGCTGAAGCTGCAGAAAGATTTTGTGGAGGCAGGGTCAGACATTGTTTATGCCCCAACTTTCTCAGCCAATAGAATCAAATTGGCAGAATATGGCCTGGCAGACAGGATAGGCCAGATCAACCGTGACCTGGCTGCCTTGTCCCGGAAGGCAGTAGGGGATAAGGCCCTGGTTGCCGGTGACCTGACCATGACTGGGGCAGCCCTTGCACCCGTTGGTTCCATGGAACTGGAAGAGTTGATTGACATTTACAAGGAACAGGCAGCCTATCTTCTGGAGGGCGGTGTGGATCTTTTTGTAGTTGAGACCATGATGAGCCTGGCTGAAACCAGGGCGGCAGTCCTTGCCATCAAGGAGATCTGTGATCTGCCGGTCATAGCTTCTCTGACCTTCCAGGAGGATGGCAGGACCCTCTACGGAACAGACCCGGTGACGGCAGTAGTAGTACTGCAGAGCATAGGTACCGATGTAATCGGGGTAAATTGCTCCACAGGTCCCAGGGAGATGCTTGCGGTAGTTAAACAGATGAAGGAATACGCCGACGTACCGATTCTTGCCAAACCCAACGCGGGACTTCCCGTCCTGATTAACGGGGAGACAGTTTACCCCATGGCCGCGGAAGAGTTTGCTTCTTATGGGCCTGCCTTCGTTGAGGCCGGAGCCGCTTTTCTGGGTGGCTGCTGCGGCACCAGCCCGGACCATATCCGGCTTTTGGCCAGGTCGGTTAAAGGCATGGCCGTCAAAGAGGCGGACAACCGCCACCCAATGATGCTGGCTTCAGAAAGAAAAAGCCAGGAGATCCTCCTTGATGGTCCCTTTCTGGTAATCGGAGAGAGGATTAATCCAACAGGAAAAACGAAGCTGCAGGCTGAGCTGCGGGCCGGAAGATTCCAGATCGTTGAAGAGATGGCCGAAGCCCAGGAAGACATGGGAGCCCATATCCTTGACATCAATATGGGTACGAATGGTATTGACGAGAAGGAGGCTATGCTCAAGGCCATAGATAAGGTGACCATGGTATCCAGCCTGCCTTTATGCATAGACACAAGCTACGTGGAGGTTATGGAGGCGGCCCTGCTCCATTATCCGGGAAGGGCTCTCATCAATTCTATTTCCCTGGAAAAATATAAGATAGAGAGACTGCTGCCCCTGGCTAAGAAATACGGGGCTATGTTTATTCTTCTTCCTCTCTCGGACCAGGGCCTGCCCAGGGACAGCGAGGAGAAAAAGGAGATCATAGGAAAAATTCTGGCCGAGTCTGATGCCCTGGGTATCAGCAGAAAGCAGATTATCGTAGACGGACTGGTAACAACAGCGGGAGCCAACCCCAGAGCTGCTTTGGAAACCCTCGATACCATCAGATATTGCAGGGAAGACCTGGGCCTGCCCACCACTGTGGGCCTGTCCAATATTTCTTTCGGTCTGCCGGAGAGGGCCTATGTCAATGGAGCCTTTGCCGCCATGGCCATAGGCCAGGGGCTGACCATGGCCATAGCTAATCCCTCCAATCTCATGCTGATGGGAATCAGTTCGGCGGCAGACCTGCTTCGTAATACTGACGGGGCCGATGTCCGCTATATCCACCAGATTCAGCGGATGGCACCCCTACTGGCCCGGCAGAAGGAGAACCAGTCACTGGCCGGGGCAAAGTGCCATTGTCCGGATGTCCGGGAGGGCAGACAAGCAGGATCCGCAGGGCAGAAACCGGGACAGGGTCTGGGACAAGCCGGCAGTGGAACGGAGACCAGTCCGGTCTTCGAGGCCGTATTAAAGGGAAATAAGGATGGGATCCTGGACCTGGTCCAGGCTGCTCTTAAAGATGGAGTCCAGGCCGGGGATATTCTTGACGGGATGCTGATTCCTGCCATCAATGAAGTGGGCAGGCTTTTTGACAGACAGATTTATTTCCTCCCCCAGCTGATCTCCAGCGCCGGGACCATGGAGAAGGCGGTCTCCTATCTGGAACCCCTCATGCAGACCGGCGGAGGCAGGGAATCCATGCCCTCCATAGTCATTGCAACAGTGGAAGGGGATATCCATGATATCGGTAAAAACCTGGTGGCCCTGATGCTCCGTAACTATGGTTACCGGGTCATCGACCTGGGCAAGGATGTGCCGGCCTCCCGCATCGTTGAGACAGCAAGGGAGGAAGATGCCTCCATCATTGCACTCTCAGCCCTAATGACAACAACCATGATGAGGATGGAGGATACGGTGAAGCTTAGAGATGAGCAGGGTCTTGATGCCAAGGTGATCATCGGAGGAGCCGTTACAACCCAAAGCTTTGCAAAGGAGATTGGTGCTGATGGCTATTCTAAAGATGCTGCAGATGCTGTCAAGCTGGTTAAAAGTCTTCTTGATGAAATGTGACCCTTTTTTGGAGTTTTGGGAACTGGCGGACCTGGCTTCCTGTAAATAAGGGCCATGCTTTATTCAAGGACCGACAGCCTTTATAGCATGGCCTGCCCGCTGATTATTTAGAAAAGCGAAAGAATTGATAAAGCATTTTAATATTTGTTTGAACAAATGTGTGGTATGATGGGAGATATAGCTGGGAGCGGAAGACTGCCATGGCTGAGAATTATTTTAGGAGAAATGTTTTTGGCAGGCCAGGGCAGGGAGGGCTTTGCGGCTAAGACTTATCATGACAAGGCCAGAGGATAAATAAGATGACTGTAGATATTATTATTCCCACTTATAAACCGGACCAGAAGTTGGACAGGTGTCTTCGTATGCTTCAAAGGCAGACCGTAAAGCCTGACAGGATCCTTTTGGTGAATACGGAAGAGAGTCTCTTTTCCAGTCAGGTATTCCCGACCCTGCCCCAGGGGGAGATTATTCATATCAGAAAAGAAGAGTTTGACCATGGAGGCACGAGGAACCGGGCAGCCGCCATGTGTGACAGTGACCTGATTCTGCTGCTTACCCAGGATGCCATCCCGGCGGATGAGTACCTGATCGAGCATCTCATGGACGCCTTTTCTGACCAGGAGGTCTGTGCGGCCTACGGCCGGCAGATGGCTGACCCCAGGGATAATCCCGTAGAATCCTACACCAGACAGTTTAATTATCCGGCCCAAGGCAGGGTCAAGTCCAAAGAAGACCTGGAAGAGCTGGGTATTAAAACCTTTTTCTGTTCCAATGTCTGTGCCGCTTACAGAAAGTCTGTCTATGACCAGCTGGGAGGTTTTCCCACCCATACGATTTTTAATGAGGATATGATTTTTGCGTCCCGGCTGATCGAGGCCGGAAAGAAGATCGCCTATGTGGCAGAGGCTAAGGTCTGGCACTGGCATAATTACAGCGCCATGGACCAGCTGCGCAGGAATTTTGACCTGGCCGTATCCCAGGTGGATTACGGCGGCCTCTTTAATGAGGTCCGGTCAGAGTCAGAAGGAATCAGACTGGTGAAGATGACCCTCCTGCATTTCCTGAAGAAGGGACGGATCAGCCTGGTCCCCCACATTTTCCTGCAAAACGGGGCCAAGTTTGTGGGCTACAGGCTTGGGAAAAGCTACAGAAGCCTGCCACAGTGGCTGGTCAGAAGGATCTCCATGAACAAGGAATACTGGAAATCATAACTTTTCGTCTGTATATTTTAAGAATTTTGGTCTTGAAATGTATCAAAATTTAGTATAAGGTAGTAAAGGAATTATGCGGTCAGAGCAGTTGTCTGAGGCTGCCGGCCTGTTCCGGATCCGAATCCGTCTGCATCCAACTGATGTATGATCAAGAATCAGGAGGTATAAAGTTTGACATCTAGCAAGAATAATACTGGGATGAAAAAGAAGAAGGTTAAGAAAAAGAAGTCTTCGGGAGGCATCAGGTGGGGGAGGCTGCTGGCGCAGATTATGACCTGCCTGCTTCTGACGGTCCTTTTTCTGGGGTCTGCTGTCGGAGGAGCTGCGGCTGCTTATTACAAGGCCGCGACCATGACCATCACCACCGATACCGAGACAGCCCTGAGGAATGCCAACGTCGTCGAGACAGACCTTTCCTATGACCAGGACGTGGTTAACATTCTCCTGATCGGTGCCGATAAGAGGGCTGACGAGAATGATGCCGGCCGGTCTGACACTACGATGATTGCCACCATCGATCTCAAGAATGGAAAGCTGAAGCTGACCTCTCTTATGAGAGACATGTATATAGAGATCCCTGAATATGGATACCACAAGTTTAATGCCGCCTACTCTTACGGCGGAGTACAGCTGGAGTATGAGACCATAGCCAACAATTTCGGCATCAAGCTGGATGGTTATGTTGAGGTAGATATGGAGGCCTTCCGTGAGGTAGTCGACCTGATCGGCGGCGTGCCTATGGAGCTGACGGAGGCGGAGGCCTATTTCATGCAGACAGCCTACAAGAATTCCAAGCACGGAGAGAAGAACGTTACTGCCGGGTCTAATATGCTGACTCCTTACCAGGCCCTGGCCTACTGCCGGATCAGGCAGGACGTGACCGGCGAGTTCGGACGGACAGACCGCCAGAGAAAGGTTCTTATATCCGTTTATAATGCCTTCAAGAGTGAGGATCTGATGACCATTACCAATATCTGTATGAAGGCACTGAAATATGTTACAACTGACCTGACTGAAGAGCAGATCCGCAGTCTTATGACTGCTGTGATCTCCATGGGTACCACAGACATTGAGCAGCTTCGTATTCCTTACGAGGGGTCTTTCACTGAAGGTCGTTTGGCCGGTGACGGTGCCTGGGTTATGCAGGTGGATTACGATGCCAACAAGGCAGCTCTCCAGTACTTTATCTTCGGAATCGGTGAGGATCCCCAGATTCAGGAGAACTACGGTGTCGGCAACGACAGGTTTATCGATGGCTATTATCCGGAGAAGACAGAAGGAATTTCAACCTATTAAGCCCTAGTGAGGAGAAAGAGACATGAAGCGAATCGTTCTATCATTATTAGTAGATAACAATCCCGGCGTCCTGGCCCGTGTGGCCTCCCTTTTCAGCCGGAGAGGATATAATATTGACAGCATCACTGCCGGTGAGACCAATGATGCCAATTATACCAGGATTACTGTTACAGTAAGAGGTGATAACCAGATTCTTGCCCAGATCCGTAATCAGATCAACAAGCTGGAAGAAGTCCGCAAAATCATAGAACTGGATAATGACCAGTCTGTCTGCCGTGAACTGGTACTGGTTAAGGTTCTTGCCGACAAGAAGGAGAAGCAGGAGATTATCGCTATCGCCGACGTTTTCCGCGCTAAGATCGTGGATGTTTCAACGAATTCAGTCATGATTGAGCTGACCGGCAACCAGAATAAGCTGGATGCCTTCCTGAATCTGCTGGAAGATTTTGAAGTCATTGAGATGGTGAGAACCGGTCTTACCGGTCTTGAGAGAGGAAGTAATATATTATAGGCTGATCATCAGTCGTTTATAGAACCGCCGGAGGAGAAGGCGCCTGTATAGGGCTTTGGCTTCCGGCGGTTTTTCATATTTTCAATTAGTTTTGACATGGGAAAATGCAATTTTATCTTTAAAAAAATTCAAAAAATTCAATTAATTGTTCATTTAATTGGATCAAAGTCTTGATTTCTGAATTTATCAGTAGTATTATATCTTGTGATGCGTAAAATATTGAGGTCCTTTACCAGAAGATCCGTGTCAGGGACTGGAATACAGAAATAAGTATATTTAACATTTTAGGAGGAATTAATCATGGCAGCAAAGATTTTTTATCAGGAAGATTGTGACTTATCCTTATTACAGGGACAGACAATCGCCATCATCGGCTATGGCAGCCAGGGACATGCTCATGCCCTTAACTTAAAGGAGTCCGGATGTAACGTTATCGTTGGTCTTTACGAGGGAAGTAAGTCCTGGGCTAAGGCTGAGAAACAGGGCCTGACTGTTTATACGGCAGCAGAGGCAGCAAAGCGCGCCGACATCATCATGATCCTGAT
>DLBH01000021.1:0-368 GCA_002494165.1 Lachnospiraceae bacterium UBA7026
TTGTAGTTCTCAACCTTGGCCTTGGAAGCTGTGTATACAACGAAATCCGGTTCAAAAACCTCCAGCTCTTCTGCTGTGGGACGGATGAACATATTTTTTACGAAATGTGCCTGCCAGGCAACTTCCATGATAAAGCGGACTGCCATGCGGGTGTCCTTGTTAGTGCCGCAGAAAGCGTCTACAACGTAGAGCTTCTTACCGGAGAGCTCCTTGATCGCCATTTCCTTGCAGGCTGCCCATGTCTCGGCGGAAGCAGGATGGTTGTCATTGGGATACTCAGGAGTTGTCCACCACACTGTATCCCTGGATGTCTCGTCCATGACGATGAACTTGTCTTTGGGGGACCGGCCGGTGTAGATACCGGTCAT
>DLBH01000021.1:422-7679 GCA_002494165.1 Lachnospiraceae bacterium UBA7026
GGTGTAGATACCGGTCATAACATTCACTGCGTCAAGCTCACTTAACTGGCCCTTGTCGTAACCGGTAAGGGACGGATCCATCTCAGCTTCAAAAAGCTCTTCATAGGAAGGATTGTGGATGATTTCTGTTGTGTCGGTGATACCATATTTTGTTAAATCGATTACAGCCATAACTAACCTCTTTTCTTAAATTAGAAAGTGTTCATACCTCCGGGTATGAGGGTTGATAAGGAACCATGTATTTGAATGCGGTAAACCGCAGATTCATCTAATGCCCTACATTATAAGCCTTAATCCCAGAAATACAATAAACGATTCCTGGCTTTTGCCTAATTATTAACAAATATTTGAGAGTGACCAGACTTAAAAAAGAATGTGCCACTAAAATACAGGCTATCAATTATTAATCTTTGAAGCAGATGAATCAAATGCTGTCAAAAGTTTCGGTTGATTCAATCAGACCAGACAGGTGGACCAGGATATCCCAGAGGACGACCCGGTAAAAATAATAGAGTATAAGGGCAATATAATTGCAAATTAACTATGTTTGACCCGGATTGTTATTATAATATGGAATAAGATGCCTGTCAAGCCAATATGAATTATCAAATAAGCCAGGCTTCATTTTGTGGCTTGTTATTTTTTTCACTGAAATGCGGCAGGCTTATATGAGAAAATAGAAAGGTTTCATTTGAAAAGAATCGTGAAAGTGAACAGTATTTTACTGGATCAGGCACTGGATGCCGAATTTTTCCGCAAGCTTCCTGGAAGCGGTATTTTCTTTCTTCAGGCTGACCCTGATGGGGAGGTTGGGGTAGAGCTTGCTCAGGTAGTCCAGGAGGACAGGCAGGACCTCTGTCCCTATCCCCTGGCGCCGGTAATCCTTTTTCAGGGAGTAACCGATTTCAATATAGTCGTCTTCGGGCGTGTTAAAGCCCACCAGGCCCAGGAAGGACCGGGTCTTTTTGTCGATGACGGCGTAGAAGCCCAGGTTGAAAAGGGAATATTGGTTGGAAATGTAGGCCTTGAGAAAAGTTTCGCAGTGGATCTCTCTGAGTCTGGAAGTCATGTACTCAGGCGGAAAGAAGAGGGCGTCACTGTTCTTAAGGTTGTCCGTGTCCAGCTCAATCAGGTCATTAAGGTCTGCCATGGATAATTCCCTGAGGATATAATTGGGGCTTTGACCCACCTGCAGGGGCAGACGGTAGTAGCGGCAATAGATTTCTTCGAGAAAGTCCGGGCTTATGAGATCAGCCGGCAGGTCTTCTTCCTCCAGCCGGATCATGTAGGGGGTGCCGAAGAGAGATTCGCCTTTGTTGAAGGGGTGGGAGACGGCTATGACAGGAAGGCCGCACTGACTCGCTTTTTTGATCAGAGCATCCCTGTCACAGAAGATAAATGTCCGTCTCGAGTAAAAATCTTTGAAATGTAAATCTTCATTATTGTGGAATTCTATGTTATAGTTATAATAATATTTTTTTAATGAGAGACCGACCGCTTTTTCCTTCGGGAAGGCTGTGTAGAACAGCAGGGTGTACCGGGGGATATTTTTCATGAAAACGCACCTTTTTTCATATCTGCAGCAAGGGATTTTAGAAACTTGACAGACCGGTATGGCGCAGATTTTCCAGGAAGTATAAGCCGGGTGCAGGCCTGCGGGTACAAGCGGAATTCTGTCTGCCCTTATAATATGATAAGTGGGGGAAAAGGTCAATATCAGTCGGGCTCTCCTGTGAATCCTACCGCCGGATTCACCTTTAATTATGTACATTTACTCTTGGAGCTAAGAATTGCATGGGTCTGTGAAGACCGGCAGACTCCTGCAGGATCCATGATTTGATAGAATTACTTTTGGAGGAAGCTATGTCAGAAGAGAATCGAAGCAAAGACCTTGAACAGCCAGTCACATCTTCTAATGCTCCGGGCAATGGACCTCTCCACAAGAGGTATCAGCCTGAACAGGAGCCCCCCAGGAAGAAGCACCCCGTACTGAAGGCAATCGGACGCTTCTTTTTGCTTGTTATTTTCATTATTGTGTCCCTGGCTATGACCTTCGTCTATTCCATGTGGCATGAGTATTCCAGGACCACATCGGCGGGAGGAGAGGCGGTCCGGGTGACCATTCCCAAGGGGGCTACATCCAGGGATGTGGCCAGGATTCTCCAGCAGGATGGTATCGTCCGCTATGAGTATCCGTTTCTGGTCAAGCTCTACCTGTCCGAGTACCGGGGCAGGATCCGCTATGGAACCTACCAGCTGACTAATACCATGAGTCTTGAGGATATTCTCAAGATTATTACCTCCACCGGCAATGAACTGACCCTCAGTATTCCGGAGGGCTATACCATTGCCAGGATAGGCCAGAAGCTGGAAGAGGAGGGAGTGATGACGGCCGCCGAATTCACCCAGGCCATGGAAAAGGCAGCGGCTGACTTTGCCTATGCCAGTATCCTTCCTTCCAAAGACAAGGTCTTCTACCAACTGGAGGGATATGCCTACCCAAGTACCTATTATCTGACGGAGGATATCACCGGTGAGGGACTGGCGGATAAGATTCTGGCGGAATTCAAGATGCGTTTTACAGGAACCAGGCAGGACCAGGCCAAGGCCAAGAATATGTCTGTGGAAGAGGTGCTGATCCGGGCGTCCATGGTTCAGATGGAGACCCAGAAGGAGAATGAGTTCCCCATCATCGCCCAGATCATCCAGAACCGGCTTGACAAGAAGATGAAGCTGCAGTTTGATTCCACAGTGGTCTACGCCGTCACCAACGGCCTTTATGGCAAGGACCAGGTGCTCTACTCTGATCTCAAGTATGATTCTCCTTATAATACTTACCTTTATGAAGGTTTGCCGCCGGGACCCATCTGCAGTCCCAGCCTTAAGGCCATCGATGCGGTGCTGAACCCCGAGCCCAATAATTTCCTCTTCTTCCAGGAGGATGCCACAAAGGATGACGGGTCCAACCTTTTCTTTGAGACCTATGAGGAGCATGAGGCAGCCTCCAAGACGGCCGAGAAAGCACCTACGGCAGCTTCCACCCAGGCAGAGCCGGCCCAGGAAGAGACGGCTGCCCAGGAAGCCGGTGAGTCGGACAAGGAAAAAGAACAGGAGAAGAAGTAGTAGGAGAGTGTGGAAGAGGATCCGCACAGGGACTGAAGGATCCGGATAAGCATATAGTGATTATTACCAGGGATGAAATCTGATCAGGTTTCATCCCTTTTTTCAGTCAGTAAGGCTTTGCAGGCGGGCAGCCAGGTTTTCCCGGGGGACTTATTTTCATGAAAGCCCTATTTAGGGGAATGGACGCAGGAGAATGATTATCAGGAGATCTGCTTCTAAGGGATATGTATACAGGAATAATATTTTAGAATAATTGCTTCTATAACATATAATTTTTCTTTTAACAAAATCAATTTAACAATATTTTAACAATATTTAAGCAAAGGAAGTAGCTGTCTGTAACTGAAAATGTTTTATAAGGGGGAGCATATGAAGGAGTTTTCTTTACGGGTCAGGGCCCTGGCCGGGGCGGGACTGGCAGTCCTTGAGTGGAGATTGGGCCCGGTGGCAGGGACCCTGCCCGACCGGCTTATGGAATGGATTTTTTTATGTATTATAGTCAGCGCGGCGGTGATGGATGCCAGGACCATGGTGATTCCTGACCGCTACGTAGGGGAACTTTTTATTCTGGGAACTTGCCGGTTGGTCTGGCAGTGGATAGCCGGGGAGCCGGAAACCTGGGGCCAGGAGGCCCTTTTTGCATGGCCGGCCGGCCTTGTCCTGGACCGGCTGCTTGCCCTGGTCTGCCTGAGCCTGCCCCTTTTGCTCCTGGCAGCCGCCCTGCCCGGCAGCATGGGGGGAGGGGATATCAAATTGCTGGCGGCAGGAGGCTTTTATTTGGGGGTCAGGCAGCTTTTTGTCTCTTTCCTGGCAGCCATGGTTTTTGCCGGGCTTGTCGGAGCGGCCCTTCTTGTGTCAGGCAGGGTCAGGCCGGGTGACGGGATTCCCCTGGGCCCCTTTCTTTGTGGGGGCATGGTGATGGCGCTTATAATGAGGGGCTGAAAACTTCCGGAGCCAGGGTTTTCTCTGCCGGAACCGGCCTGGTCTATCAATAATCAATAAAAGCTTACTGATAAAAAGTGTACTTTTTAGAGCTTAAATGGTAAAAAATTCCCTTTTTCCGGCGGGGAACCTGCACTGGATGAGAAACAATATCGTTTTTTCTTTACATCAAAATGAATTAATGATAAAATTGTGTCAAATTATAAACCATTACTATTACTAACCAAAAGGAGGAACTAATATGCCAAGAGCTAAACAGTCTATGGATGGAAATACGGCTGCCGCTCATGTCGCTTATGCGTACACTGACGTAGCTGCTATTTATCCTATTACACCGTCCAGTCCCATGGCTGATTCCATTGACCAGTGGGCAGCAGCAGGACAGGAGAATATTTTTGGCAATCAGGTTGTGGTAAGTGAGATGCAGTCTGAGGCCGGTGCAGCCGGTACCGTACATGGATCACTCGCAGCCGGAGCAATCACAACAACATTTACTGCTTCCCAGGGACTTCTGCTGATGATCCCGAATATGTACAAGATTGCCGCTGAGCAGCTTCCCTGTGTATTCGACGTATCAGCTCGTACCGTTGCTACCCAGTCCCTGAACATTTTCGGTGACCACAGTGATGTTTATGCATGTCGTCAGACTGGTTTCGCTATGCTGGCTGAGACCAATCCTCAGGAAGTTATGGACTTAAGCCCGGTTGCACATCTGGCAGCAATCGAGGGCAAGGTGCCGTTCATCAACTTCTTTGATGGTTTCCGTACCTCCCATGAGATCCAGAAGATTGAAAAATGGGATTATGAGGATCTGAAAGAAATGTGCAACATGGAGGCTGTTGAGAAGTTCCGTGCTCATGCACTGAATCCGGAGACACCGGCCATGCGTGGTTCCCATGAGAATGGTGACGTATTCTTCCAGCATCGTGAGGCATGTAACTCTCTCTATGACGCCCTGCCTGCAGTAGTAGAGAAGTACATGGCTAAGATCAACGAGAAATTAGGAACTAATTATGATCTCTTCAACTACTATGGTGCCGCAGATGCTGACCGTGTCATCATCGCTATGGGTTCCATCTGTGACGTGGCTGAGGAAGTTATCGATTATCTTACCACCAAGGGTGAGAAAGTCGGCCTGATCAAGGTTCGCCTTTATCGTCCGTGGGTATCCTCCGCACTGCTTAAGGTTATTCCTGAGACAGCTAAGAAGATTGCTGTTCTTGACCGTACCAAAGAGCCGGGTGCTCTGGGAGATCCCCTTTTCCTCGATGTTGCCGTTACACTCCGTGAGGCAGGCCTCAATGATATCATTCTCACAGGCGGCCGCTATGGTTTAGGTTCCAAGGATACACCTCCGAGCTCCGTATTTGCAATTTACAAAGAGCTGGAGAAGGATGATCCCAAGCCACGTTTCACCATCGGTATCGTGGATGATGTGACCAACCTGTCCCTGCCGGAGGTTAAGCCGGCTCCGATCACATCCACTCCCGGAACTGTTGAGTGTAAGTTCTGGGGTCTCGGCGGAGACGGTACTGTTGGTGCCAACAAGAACTCCACCAAGATCATCGGTGACCACACAGATAAGTTTATCCAGGCTTATTTCCAGTATGACTCCAAGAAGACCGGAGGTATCACCATCTCCCATCTCCGTTTCGGCGACAACCCGATCAGGAGCCCATACTACATTAACCAGGCTGACTTCGTAGCATGTCATAACCCATCCTACGTTGTTAAGGGTTACAAGATGGTTCAGGACGTTAAGCCGGGCGGAATCTTCATGATCAACTGCCAGTGGACTGACGAAGAGCTGGATCACCACATGCCTGCAGCATCCAAGAAATATATCGCTGACAACAACATTCAGTTATACACTATCAACGCTATCGACAAGGCTATTGAGATTGGTATGGGCAAGCGTACCAACACCATCCTTCAGTCTGCTTTCTTCAAGCTGGCTAACGTTATGCCGATCGATGATGCCGTAGATTTCATGAAGTCAGCAGCCAAGAAGTCCTACTCCAAGAAGGGTGACGCTGTTGTAGAGATGAACTACAAGGCCATCGACGCCGGTGTTGACGCAGTTCACAAGGTTGAGATCCCTGCATCCTGGGCTAACCCGGCAGCAGACGCTCCGGCTCCTGAGCTTACAGGACGGCCAGCTACCATTAAGATGGTTAAGGAAGTTATGGAACCGATCAGCCTCATGGACGGCGACAACCTGCCTGTATCCGCTTTCAAGGACAATGCAGACGGCCAGTTCGAGCTGGGCGCTTCCGCTTACGAGAAGCGTGGTACTGCTGTAAGTGTTCCTGAGTGGGATCCCAACAAGTGTATCCAGTGTAACAACTGTGCCTTTGTATGTTCCCATGCTACCATCCGTCCTTTCATGCTCAGTGATGAGGAAGTGGAGGCAGCTCCGGATAACATCAAGCTGGCAGATGTAAGACTGAAGAAGGCAAATATGTACAAGTACACCATGAGTGTATCCCCGCTTGACTGTATGGGATGCGGCGAGTGTATCACCGTATGTCCGGCAGACGCCATCAAGATGGTACCGCAGGAGTCCCAGGCAGCAGAGCAGCCTGTATTCGATTACTTAGTAGCCAAGGTTGGAAGAAAACCGGAAGCACCGGCAGACACAACACCGGTAGGTTCCCAGTACAACCAGCCGCTGCTTGAGTTCTCAGGCTCCTGTGCAGGATGTGCAGAGACATCCTATGCCCGTCTGATCACTCAGCTCTTTGGTGAGCAGATGTACATCTCCAATGCTACAGGATGTTCCTCCATCTGGGGCGGACCTGCAGCAACCAGCCCATACACAGTAAATAAAGACTCCAAGCAGGGACCGGCGTGGGCTAACTCCCTCTTTGAGGATAACGCAGAGCATGGTTTCGGTATGTTCCTCGGCCAGAAGACCTTACGTAACCAGGCTATCGCTAAATTAGAGAAGATGGCAGCCTCCGACAAGGCTACCGCTGAGTTCAAGGCAGCATTTGACAAGTTCATGGCTACCAAGGAAGATACCAAGAAGAACGCCGCAGACGCCAAGGCTCTCATCGTTGAGGTTGAGAAGGCCGCAGCAGCAGGATGTCCGGATGCCAAGGAAGTTCTTGCCAAGAAGCAGTACCTGGCTAAGAAGTCCGTATGGATCTTCGGTGGTGACGGATGGGCATACGATATCGGCTTCGGCGG
>DLBH01000053.1 GCA_002494165.1 Lachnospiraceae bacterium UBA7026
ATCGTTGTCATGAACCAGGGCTACATCCAGCAGATGGGAACACCGGAGGACATTTACAACGAACCGGAGAATGCCTTCGTCGCTGACTTTATCGGGGACAGTAATATTCTGGACGGCATCATGATTGAAGACAGGCTGGTGGAGATCCTGGGAACCCGTTTCCCCTGTGTGGATGAGGGATTTGGAAGGAACCGGCCCGTGGACGTAGTGATCAGGCCCGAGGATGTGGAACTAAGAGACCAGGGCCAGGGTCTCCTGGATGGTGTGGTGACCTCCCTGATTTTTAAGGGCGTCCACTATGAGATGGATGTCATGGCCGGTGGTTACGAGTGGCTGGTCCACAGTACAGTGGCCAGACAGGAGGGTGAGAAGGTAAGCCTTCACATCATTCCTTTCAATATCCAGATCATGCATAAACCGGAATCTGAGGATGAGATGGCGGTATCTGTGGAGGATTACGAGAGGACGGTGGCTGAGGATGAGTAAGAGAAAATATCTGGCGGGACCCTACCTGGTCTGGTCGGCCGCCTTTATTATCATGCCCCTCCTTATGGTTGTTTACTATGGATGTACCACGGAGAATGGCAGCTTCAGCCTGGAGAATCTTCTGGCCCTGGGAGACCCTATCCACTATAAGGCTTTCGGAATGTCCCTGACCATAGCTCTGGCCAGCACTCTGATCTGCCTTGTGATCGCCTACCCTCTAGCCTATATCCTCAGCAAATATGCAAGACAGAGTGCCGGCCTTGTGGTCATGCTCTTTATCCTGCCCATGTGGATTAATTTTCTTTTGAGAATTCTTGCCCTTCAGATGATATTGTCCAATACTGGAGTGATCAATGCCGTCCTGGGTTTTTTCGGTATATCCGCCAAAAGGATGATGTACACCAAGGGGGCCATCCTGGTGGGCATGGTCTATGATTATATTCCTTTTATGATCCTGCCCATCTACAATGCCCTGGTAAAAATCGACCCGGATGTGGTGGAGGCGGCCTATGACCTGGGAGCCGGGACAGCCCTGGTTTTCCGCAAAATCATTATTCCCCTCTCCATGCCTGGTGTGATCAGCGGCATTATCATGGTTTTTATTCCCAGTGTGTCGGAGTTCGTAGTGGCAGACATCCTGGGTGGATCAAAGATCCTTTTATTTGGAAATGTCATTGAGCAGGAGTTCAATGTGACCAGTAACTGGCACCTGGGCTCCGGACTTTCGGTGGTCCTGATGATCTTCATTTTCCTGAGTATGGCAGTGATGAACCGTACCGGCACTGAGGAAGGAGACAGAGTATTATGGTAAAAGCGAAAACCTTTATACAGAAGTTTTACGTGGGCCTGGTCTGTTTCCTGCTTTACGCGCCCCTGGTCATTCTCTTTATCTGTTCCTTTAATGCCTCTAAGGCCAGGACAGTCTGGGGAGGATTCACGCTCCACTGGTATACAGACCTCTTCCAGAATGAGGAGGTCATCACGGCAGTGACCACCTCTTTGCTCCTGACCACCATGGCTTCCCTGACGGCCACCCTCCTGGGAACCCTGGTCTGTATAGGAATGACAGCCATGAAACGGCGGTCAGTGAAAATCATTGAGGCTACGGCCAATATCCCTTTGCTCAATGCGGATATTGTGACGGGTATTGCCATTATGCTGCTCTTTGCCCGCTTTATCAGCCTTGGTTTCATGTCGGTATTTATTGCCCATGTCACCTTAGGCCTGCCCTATGTAATTTTGAATGTCATGCCCCGTTTTGCCCAGATGGACCCCAATGTCTACGAGGCGGCCCAGGACCTGGGGGCCTCTCCGGTTTACGCCTTCTTTAAAGTAGTGCTGCCGGAGATCTTTCCTGGGATCCTGTCAGGCTTTTTCCTGGCCTTTACCATATCCATGGACGACTTTGTGGTTACCTATTTCACCAAGGGCCCGGGCATGAATACCATTTCAACTATGCTTTACCAGCAGCTGCGCCGGGGTATCAATCCCCAGATGTACGCCCTGTCAACCCTGCTCTTTCTGATGATTCTCATACTGATCGGCATCAGTAACCGGCTGTCTGAAGTCCAGATGAAGGAGGTGCGGGAACGATGAGCAAGCTGTGGAATATGACCCCGCCGGGTCCGGTCAGGAAGCATGGAAGAAAGGGCCTGCTGGCAGCGGCCCTATGTCTGGCTCTTTCCGGTCTGACCCTGGGCTGCATGAAGTCAGGAAGTGGTAATGCATCTTCGGAAAAGCTGACTGTCTTTAATTACGGTGATTACGTGGACAGGGCAACTATTAAAATGTTTGAAAAAGAGACAGGCATCAAGGTCAATTATGAAGAGTATGTCACTCCTGAAGATATGTATACCAAATACAAGTCGGGAGTCATCAATTATGACCTGATCTGTTCCACCGAGTACATGGTGGAAAAGCTGGTCCGGGAGGATGAGCTGGAGAAGATCGACTATTCCCAGATGGAAAACATGGATAATTTAGATCCTGTATATATGGATTTTTGCTCTGAGTTTGACCCTGGCCACCAGTATGCGGTGCCCTACTTTTTTGGAACGGTAGGTATCCTCTATAATACTGAGATGGTTGACGAGGAGATTAATAGCTGGGGCATCCTGTGGGAGGAAAAGTATAAGAACCAGATTATTATGGAGAACAGTATAAGGGATGCCTTCCTTGTGCCTCTGAAATGGAAGGGTTATTCCCTGAACACGGAAAATGAGAAGGAACTCAGGGAGGCCCAGCGGCTGCTGATGGACCAGAAACATCTGGTGGAGGCCTACCTGGTGGATGAGACCAGGGACGCCATGATCGCCGGTGACGCGGCCCTGGCTGTCACCTACTCCGGTGATGCCACAGAAGCCATGGACTCCAATGACAATCTGGACTATGTGGTTCCTGACGAGGGGTCCAACATCTGGTTTGACTGCTGGTTTATTCCAAAGACCTGCCGTCACAAGGAGGAAGCCCAGAAATTCATAGATTTTATGAACAGGGAAGATATAGCAGCCATGAATTTTGACTACATTTATTATGGTACTCCCAACAAAGCCGTCTATGACAGTCTGGACCAGGAGACCAGGGAGGACAGGACCATTTTTCCGGACCAGGATGTTCTGGACAAATGTGAGGTGTTCAGTTACCTGGGTAAGGAGATGGACACCTTGTATAATCGTATGTGGAAGGAACTGAAGTCTTACTGACAGACCGGGGCTGTCGCACTAAAGCGGCGGCTCCTTGTCACGTAAAAAGGCAGGAACCCTCATGTCCTGCCTTATGTCCGTTGTTGGCATCCTTTCGTCTGATGACGGACTGATCCCAGTCCGTCCCAGACCCTACGGACACCAAGCAAATGCCAAACACATTGGACATTGAGGGATTCCTGCCTTTATCTCAAAACAGTTCCGCCGCTTTAGTACGACAGCCTGTTTCCTTATGAAAAAATGGACATATAAGGTATAGATTATAAATGAAAAGATATAATCAAATTTGCCCGGGAGAACCCGGGCAGGAATAAACTTCTTACGATTCGAAGTCTTCGAACTGGAAATAGCCCGGCAGATTCCGGGAGGAGGGATTAATTATGGGACACCAGCTGACACAGCATGATATCGACAAAATGAAAAAGGAGATTGAACACCGCAAGGTGGTAGTGAGGCAGGAGCTTTTAGAATCAGTCAAGGAAGCCAGGGCCCACGGAGACCTCAGTGAGAATTTTGAGTATCATGCTGCCAAGAAGGAGAAGAACAGGAATGAGAGCAGGATCCGTTATCTTGAAAGGATGATTAAGAATGCCAGTATTATAGAAGAAGACCCGGACTCAGACCAGGTAGGATTGAATAAGACGGTAAGGCTGTATTTTGAAGATGAAGGAGAAGAGGATGTCTACTCCTTTGTAACCACTGTCCTGGTGGATGCCATGGAAAACAGGCTCAGCATAGAATCCCCCCTGGCCAGGGCTCTTAATGGCCACAAGGTGGGAGACCGGGTTTACGTGGAGGTCCGCCCCGGCTTTGGCTACTATGTCCAGGTCAGGGCCATAGAGGTCTTCAAGGATGATGTTCCCTTAAGGAGTTTTTAAGAATTTTTCCACGGTCCTTTTCTATTGCCGTCCGTGAAAACCTTAAAGGGTTTGGCTGGCCGGAAGGTGGAGGATCCTCTGGTCTCCCTGGGGACCTGAAATAATAAAAGAAAATAAATCAGTCAAAAACAATTGACACGGATGATTAAAAATGATAATATGTTTGAGTCGCACGATTGCAGACTAAATATGTGGAGAGGTGTCCGAGTGGTTTAAGGAGCTAGTCTTGAAAACTAGTGATACCGAAAGGTACCGTGGGTTCGAATCCCACCTTCTCCGTTCCCAGTCTTCCATTTGTGTTTATATGATTTGGAGAAGTACCCAAGAGGCCGAAGGGGCTCGCCTGGAAAGTGAGTAGGTCGTTAATAGCGGCGCAAGGGTTCAAATCCCTTCTTCTCCGTTCGATGGTCCCTGATCATCGCATTCTGGCAGCATCTGCAGCCGGTTATCAGGAAGAGATGATTTATAAAACAGAATGAATTTCCTTCTTGACAAGCCTGGACAGCTATGGTAACATAGTGAAGTTCGCAGAAATGAGTTGCCGAACAAAATTAGCAGCTTGACAACTGAATAACAA
>DLBH01000026.1:0-7855 GCA_002494165.1 Lachnospiraceae bacterium UBA7026
GAGATTTTTGACCTTGCGCCTGGTATTGTTGGCGATGACCGCATTGGCGGCGTCCAGCACGTTCTGGGTAGACCGGTAGTTCTGTTCCAGCCGGATCACCAGGGCGTCGGGATAGTTCTTCTCGAAGTCCAGGATGTTGCGGATATTCGCCCCGCGGAACTTATAGATGGACTGGTCGTCGTCGCCCACAACGCACAGGTTCCTGTAGCGGTCCGCCAGGAGCCTGACCAGTTCGAACTGGGCCGTGTTGGTGTCCTGGTATTCATCCACCATGATGTAGACGAATCGCTTCTGGTAATATTCCAGCACCTCGGGGTGCCTTTTAAAGAGCTCCACCGCCAGCATGAGAAGATCGTCGAAATCCAGGGCGTTGTTCTTTTTCATGGCCTTCTGGTAGGCTTCGTAGCAGTCTGCGATCTTCCTGTACCTGTAGTCATAGGATCCCGCCTCTTCCTCCCGGAAGCGGACGGGCCCGATCAGCTCGTTCTTTGCAGACGAAATGGCTGAGAGAATTTCCCGTTCCCTCAGCTCCTTGGTGTTGACGGCCAGGTTCTTGCAGATGTCCTTCATCATGGTCTTCTGGTCGTCGGTATCATAAATCGTAAAGGAATTATCATAGCCCAGAAGATCGATGTGCCTTCTGAGGATCCTGACGCAGAGGGAGTGGAAGGTGGAGATCCAGACGCTTCCCGCTCCGAATCCGATCATATTGTCAACACGCTGCCGCATCTCTCCCGCGGCCTTGTTGGTAAAGGTGATGGCCAGGATATTCCAGGGATTAACCCCCATCTCCTCGATCAGATAGGCGATACGGTGAGTGAGGGAGCGGGTCTTACCAGAACCCGCTCCCGCCAGCATCAAAAGGGGGCCTTCTGTACAGAAGACCGCCTCTTTTTGTTCTTTATTCAAGGTTTCATAAATACTCATGCAGAAATCCTTCCTGTTTCCACTAAATCAGCTTCTGGCCGCAGTTAGAGCAGAATTTCATACCTTCGGTCTTGGTTCCGCAGTTGGGACAGAACTTGGGACCTGCGACAACATTACCATCCGCATCTGTTACCGGAGGCGCTGCCTGCTGGTTATTGGCCTGGGGAGCTGCCTGCTGGCCGCCGCCTCCGGGCATATTCTGGGCCATCTGGTTCACCATCTGCTGACCCATCATCATACCCATGGACATGGATGCCATATCCATGGCTGTGGAACTTCCTCCGGCTCCTCCGCCCTGGGACATGGCGTCGATCATGGAGATCTGCTGGTACTTGCCCACATCGCCAACCATGCTCTGGCCTGCAACCTTATTAACCATAGCCTGGATCTCTTCCGGATAGCTTACCGTATTAATCTGGAAACCGGTAACGTCCAGACCGATCTTCACCATCTCCATATCCAGTTCTTCCTGGATACCCTTGGAGATCTCTACGGCGTTGGCCTGGATATTAAACATATCCTTGCCCTCGCGAACGATCCAGCGCAGAAGCAGCTGGTCAAGCATGGAAACGACCCGGTCCCTGACCTCTTCTGTGGTATACTGCTTCTTCACGCCCGCAATCTTCTCCATCAGTACCTGGTAGTCTCCCACCTTAAACTGGAAGGTACCATTGGCCCGGATGGGCATGCCGCCCGGCAGGCTGGGATGGGGCAGGTTCACTGCCTGCTTGGTTCCCCACTTCATGTTGAACTCTTTGGTATTCACAAAGAGAACCTCAGCCTTCATGCCGGTCTTGAAACCGAACCTGAAGCCCTTTAAAGTGGAGAGGAAGGGAACGATATCAGACTCAATATCATAGTTGCCTTCATCGGTAAATACTCCCTCGATCCTTCCATTAAACAGAAATACCGCATCCTGTCCGGGCCGGATAATCAGGCGGGAGCCCTTTTTAATCTCATTGTTATTCCATTTATAAAAGATCACGTCATCGCGATACTCTTCCCACTCAACTACATTAGCCAGCTGGCCACTGAATAATCCCATATTCTTGCCTCCTTTAATTATATAAACCGTGTCTGTCTGCCTTCATGCGGCAAATGTCCTCTGTCCGGTCTAAGTCACTACATTCCAAGCTTAGCCTTCATGGCGGCCAGTTCATCCTCGACAGCAGCGTCAGTCACATCAACGCCTGTATCATACTTGGCCATCAGGTCCTCAGCGGTATCCGGTGTCTTCATGTTAAGTTCTGCCTTGGCATTCGCCTCATCCAGCATACGGTTGGCCTTCTCCTCCATACGGGCAAAGGCATCAAGACCGCCCTGGGCATCCACATAAGAGGAGCCAATCTCACTGACACGCTCCTTGGTCTTGGCCACAGCCATCTTAGCCTTGATGGCTTCTTTTCTTTCCTTAAGGCTGACGATATCCCTCTCCAACTTGTCATGCATCTGTCTCATCTGGGCCGCATTGTTGGCAGCTGTCTGATAAGCCTCATTAAGTGCGGCTCCCTTAGTCTCAAGGGTGGACTTCTTCTGCAGGAAGGTTCTTGCGTCTTCCTCATTACCGGCCCTGAGGGCTCTCTCGGCATAGGATGTCAGCTTGGCAATCTCGGCCTCATTCTCCTCAACTGCCCTCTTGGCCCTGGCCTCCTCAGCCATGACGGAGGCTGTCTCGGCCTTAACCTGTCCCAAATCTTTCTGAAGGTCTCTCATGTACTGGTCTACCATCTTGACCGGATCCTCTGCCTTATCAAGCAGGGAATTAATATTAGATGCCATGATATCCTTAAACCTTTTCAGTATTCCCATAATAAAACCTCCTATCATAATCATCTCACCTTTTCCGGGCTTCTTCATAACACTTGTAACGTCTGATTTCTGTCGGCGTCATCCTCTCTTAAACAAGAGATATATCCGTTTTAATTATATCCTATCTCAGAGTTTTTGTCACTTAATTCAAAAATATTTCATGAATATCCGTTCTTTTGGAAGGGCTGTATTTTTAGCAGGATTTTCCCCTTGTCATATAGTTTTCAAAACTATATAATAGGGAATCATATACTAAAATGAACCGGTCAGGCATTCCTCCCCGGGCTTGTCTCTATAGACCGGTAATATCCACTGCTTATTCAGTTTCAGTCTGGAGGAAATAATTTGAAAAAAGATATGGATTGGCTGAAGGACCTGCTCCACTCCGAATATATACCAGCCCAGGATATCCCTGATATCGGGCTCTATATGGACCAGGTTACCACCTTTATGGAATCAAAATTAGAATCATCAAAAAGATATCCCGACGATAAGATCATGACCAAAACCATGATTAATAATTACACGAAAAACCGGCTCATACCTCCTTCTATAAAGAAGAAGTATTCCCGGGACCACATGTTCTTCATCATAATCATCTACTATCTGAAGACTATGCTCTCCATCTCTGATATCAAGCAGCTCCTGACCCCCCTGGCGGAGAAGTATTTCCCGGAGAACAAGGAGAACGGGATATCATTAGAGCAGATTTACAGTCACAATATGATGGTCAATGAAGAAAGATTAGAGGACATCCGCCAGGAGATCATGAGGCTCTATGAGATGTCCAGGAAGGACGATAATCTGAACCGGACCAGACAGGTCTCTGACCAGGACAGGGAATGGCTCAATGACTTCGCCTTCATCTGCAGCCTCAGTTATGACATCTATATCCGAAAAAAAATAGTGGAGAAGCTGATCGATCTCCACATGGAACAGACCCCTCCGGGGACTAAAAACAAAAAGAAAAAGTAGCAGACCAGTCTTTCTTTAATCTTCCTTTAGTCTGCCAAAAGTCATGTCGTAGCCATCATTACCATAATTGAGTGTCCGGTTGACCCGGCTTATTGTTGCGGTGGAGGCCCCTGTGGCCTCCGCCACTTCATTATAGGTGCGGTTATGCCTGAGCATGCCTGCGACTTCATATCTCTGGGCCAGGGAATGAAGCTCATTCACCGTGCACAGGTCCTCAAAAAACATATGGCATTCTTCCACTGTCTCCAAAGTGAGGATGGCCTTAAACAGCCTGTTGATTTCTTCCGTATTCAGCTTCTTACCCATAACTTCACCTCATTGTCTCTCGTCTTAGTATCTCTTCTGCCTGGCCAGGCGGCCCGGACAGGTCTTTTTATCCAGCTTCTATCTGGGATCAAACCGATGCAGCTTACCCCCAAATATCCTGCTCATACAGCAGAAGGTGGGCTTAAGACTTCCATCTTCCTTAATATCAAGAATCATAAATGTAGGACCAAGGGGTTCAAACTGTCTGGGCAGGGCGATACTGCCCGGATTAAACATGGTCACCTGCTCATCAGTAAACTCATACCAGGCCGGCCGGTGGGTATGTCCGAAAAAGACGATATCGGCACCCATCTCCTGAGCTCTGGAAAGGAGTCCCTCTGTGCCCCAGTTGATCCCGTGTCTGTCACCGTGGGTTACCAGAGCGACATAGTGGTCTCCCAGCTCGAAGACTTCCTCCGGGTCACGGTCAAAATAGTAGTCACAATTGCCCTCAGCCATATAAACAGGCAGGCCTGCCATCTGCTCAAGCATGGTCGGCGGAATCTCCATATCTCCACAATGGATCAAACCATCAATCTCATTCCTGTATCTTTTGAGAACCTTCTTTAGATTATCAAGATTTCCGTGGTTATCGCTAACTACCAGATATCGGCTCATTATCAACTTCCTCTCTACTCTGATCCCGGAACGGTTCCGGTTTGTCTTATATCTGCCCCTCTGAAAGCCTTCCCTGAAGATATATTATACTTGATTTCGCAAAAAAAAGAAACTATACTATTGAAAAACCTAAACCTATTAAAAGATAACCTTTGAAATCCACCGGCAGATCCCGGATTCCAGCCCAGACCGCCACCGGGACCAGCCGCCTGAGAGATCAAGACCCTACTCATTTTTCAGGAAAGGATACGCCCTATGGACCTAAAAGAATCACCCATTCTGGTTTTTGATTCCGGCATGGGAGGCATCAGTGTACTTCGTGAAATCGTCCGGCTGATGCCTGATGAAAAATATATCTATTTTGGAGATTCCGCCAACGCTCCTTACGGGACCAAAGATATGGCCCAGGTAAGACAGCTGACGATTTCCTGCGTCACAAATATGGTAAAGCAGCGTAAGATCAAGGCTGCGGCCATCGCCTGCAATACGGCGACCAGCGCCGCGGTCAAGACCCTGCGGACCATGTATCCCTCCATGCCCATCGTCGGTGTGGAACCTGCCGTCAAGCCGGCAGTCATGGCCGAAGACCACGCCTGCGTCCTGGTCATGGCCACCCCCTTCACTCTCAAGGAAAAAAAGTTCCATGACCTGGAACAGCGTTACCTGGACCAGGCCCGGATCATCCCTCTTCCCTGCCCCGGCCTCATGGAATTTGTGGAGGCGGGCATCCTGGAAGGAGAAAAATTAGACCGTTTTCTCCGGGACCTCCTCTCCCCCTACCGGGGAAAGGGCGTGACCGGCATCGTCCTCGGCTGCACCCATTACCCCTTCCTCAAGAAGGCCATCCGCAAGGTAGTCGGTCCCTCCGTCCAGATCTATGACGGAGGCTACGGAACTGCCAAAGAGCTGCAGCGAAGGCTGAAAAAAGAAGATCTTCTAAGAGAACCCGGCCCGGAAAAGACCGGCAGTCTGGAATTCCTCAACAGCTCCGGCAAGGAAGAACTGCTGGCCCTCTCCAAAAGGCTCTTTACCCTCCCGGAATTCTGACCGGGTGCTTTGAGGCCCGGTCTTAGATTTTCCAGCCCCGGCCTGATATTTTCCAGAGCCAGTTCTTAAGCAGGCAGGCCTTCCGGGAAGCAGATCCTAAGGGACCAGGAATCCGGGAATAAGGTTTTCCGAAACAGATTGCCCAGAAGCGAAGATCCAGGGAGATGATCTCCCTGGATTAAATCATAATATAAACTGAAAGGTCCCGAAGAACCTTTCAGACAATAGATCAAGTCCACGGCAAAAGCCGTGGACTTTTCTGCTGCATAGGGATAATTATCCCTTATAATAATATTTTTACATCATAACAATTGATGGCCTGACGCCTTTCAAAGACTTTTGCTCTGCTTGTCTGCTCAAGCCTCCAGATAGCTGACAAGGTCATCCATAGCATTCATGGTATCATCGTAGCCCCTCTGATATAAAGCAGTCAGCTTCTCCCTGTCCTTTTCAATCCTCCCAACTTCCACCTTTTCCGTAGGCCTGATCACAAATACACGGCCGGCTTCTTCCTCTTCCCTGAGGTAATCAAGGGTCTCATTATAACGGATATGCCGGTTTTCATTGGCTTCAATAAAGGCCGTCTTACCATGATAACGAAGCTTGACCAGCTTCATGGCCGGGTTAGGCCCCTTCCGGTAATCAATATCCCGGGTCAGTACCACAAGATTCTTCTGATTGCCATCCTGCTGAGACCTTCTGATTGGAATACTGTCAGCCACACCCCCGTCAAGATACAGCTTGCCATGGATCCCTATGGTCCTCGATACCAGGGGCATAGAAGCAGATGCCCGGATCATCCAGATATGCTTCCTCAAATCTCTGACCCTAAGGTACTCCGCCTGGCCCGTATCCACATTCGTCACCACTACATAAAACTTACCGGGATATTTAAAAAAGGCTTCATGGTCATAAGGGTCCAGCACATCCGGAATCTTGGAATAAGCAAAATCCGCACCAAAAATATCCCCCGTCTTCAAGAGACTCCTGATACTGAGATACTCAGGATCATCCAGGTAATCCACATTAGCCCGGAAAGCCCTGCCCTTCTGTCCCGAAGCATAGCTGCAGGCATGGCAAGCCCCCGCCGACACCCCATAGATACTGGAAAATATAATCTCCTTATCAAGAAGTGCATCCAGGACACCCGCCGTATAAACACCACGCATGCCCCCACCTTCCAATACTAATCCTGCTTCATAATACATAAACACACCTGCTTTCTTAAAAACAAAAAAATACCAAAATACTATAATATTCAAAAACGCCACCATACCCCGGAAAATCCGATGGTATCGCTGATTTTATTTTCCATTAATATTCTGCCTGACAGATGATTAAAAACATATCCTCACACGATCACTTGTTGTCTCTCCCCCACATGGACCGCCCTGCGTCCACTTTTTCCGGCAGCAATCTGTTCGTAGAGAGTCTCACATTTCATATCAATATCGTAGAAGTACAGAGCCTCATCATCCAGCAGCCTCCGGTCCGAATACTTCTGGATCAAGGGAACAGGACACCGGTCCCTGACCGCTGCCAGAAGCGGCCCCGCCTTCCTTTTAAAACCAAGAACCCGGATGTAGGGAAATAAGCTGCCAGGTTGCTTCAGGGGAAGTCTCCGGTCCCCAATCTGCAGGACCAGGTGGAGCAGGGCCCTCTGCAGGGCTGTATCCGTCCTATGTCTTGCATGGAGACATCTAGTCAGGTCCCCGAAAGACATGCCGGCCCTGTGAAAGTGCCGGATCCTGCCGGCAAGCTCCGCATCAAGTCCCAGATACCCTGTAAGGTCAGAGTAGATAATCTGGTAATCCAAAAGAGCCATCAGGTCATCCCAGTCCACCCGGTCTCCCCTGCCGTAACGGGCAGCCAGGTCCTCTGCCAGGTCTCTGCCAAGACCTGTCATAGCCATGAGCCGGCTGGTCTGGCCGGTCCCGGACTCTTTAAGAAAGTTCCGGATTCCCGTGGCCGATGGGAAATCCTTGGAAAGGTCAGTCTCATGATAGGCTGCCCCCTGCCTTTTTACTGCCATAGCCTTTATGGAGGAATCCCGCCGCATAAGAGCCTTCATGTACTCCAGCCCCAGAATATTATTAGATCCCGTCAGCTGGCCGTGGAGTTCTTCTGCCATCCTGGCTTCCCTGCTGCCTTCCTTACTGGCTTCCCTGCTGCT
>DLBH01000026.1:7964-40183 GCA_002494165.1 Lachnospiraceae bacterium UBA7026
CTGCTGCTTTCCTTACTGGCTTCCTTGCCGGCTTTCCGGCTGGATTCCCGGCGGTCTTCCAGCCCCTGGAGATAACGGCATAGGGCCTGCTCTCTGGCCAGAGGAAAATTAAGCCCCTGCCTGAGTCCTTCTTTTAGAAAGGCCCTGTATTCATCCGGTTCCTCCACAAGGATCCGGGCCAGGGTCTCCAGGCCGTCAAGTTCCATGGATTCCGTCCCGAAGGAGACCATGTCGACTACACCCAGGGTATCCAGGATACTGACGGCTCCGCAGGCAAAATCTTCGGCAGTCGCCGTGGCATAGGCTGCCGGCAATTCTATAACCAGGTCAGCCCCTCCGGCCAGGGCCATGCGGGTCCTGAAATACTTATCCACTACCGCCGGTTCCCCCCGCTGAACGAAATCCCCGCTCATAACCACAACAATATAATCCACCTGGCCTGAAAGTCTCGTCTGACTCATCAGATAACTATGGCCACGGTGAAATGGATTGTATTCGGCTATCACTGCTGCGACTTTAAACTTTTTTTCCATGACCGATTATCCCTCATTGTCCTGGCTCCAGCACCCGTTTTTCCATATAGTTTTTCCCGGGCTGCGGGAATATACCGGGCCGGATAGTTTTCAACATATATCTCTCAAAAATTATCTTTCACCATATATCCTGAAGATAAACAATTGTAAGTTTATCATAGAGGGTCCAAATAGGCAAGAAATCTACTGTTCCTTTCATATAAAACAAAAACATACTGTGAATGAAACCCTTTAATGCTCCATATTATGACAAAAAAAGTGCATCATATGTTCAATAAATCACTTTTTTCATAGTCTTAAGAGTACTATAATAAAATAAGCAATATAAAATAAGGGTATTATGGCTTTCTGCTACATTTTCGTTTTCACATTTTCCTGGCCGGGCCTGCCGGGAAATAAAGTGAATGATGATGTTTCTGTAATATCTTTGAAAGACTCCGGTCTTTCCTTACACATAAGGCAGAACAGGTTAAATATTATTAAAGGAGAGAGATAACATGAAAGTATTAGTAATCAACTGTGGTAGTTCCTCATTAAAGTATCAGGTCATCGATTCCGAAACCGAACACGTTCTGGCAAAGGGCCTTTGCGAGCGCATCGGTATTGACGGTGTTCTCACCTACCAGCCTGCAGGTCAGGACAAGATCCGCTATGAAGCAGCTATGCCCGCCCACCGTCAGGCTGTTGAGCTTGTATTAAAGCAGCTGACAGATCCGGAGAATGGTGTTCTTTCCTCCATCGACGAAATCCAGGCAGTAGGACACCGTATGGTACACGGCGGAGAGAAATTTGCCTGCTCAACCTTACTGGATGAAGAAGTTCTCAACACTGTTGAAGAGCTGAACGATCTGGCTCCTCTTCACAATCCTCCGACATTAGTTGGTGTGCGTGCCTGCAAGGAGATTCTTCCGGACACACCCATGGTAGGTGTTTTCGATACTGCCTTCCATCAGACCATGCCGGCATCAGCTTTTATTTATGCTCTTCCTTATGAATATTATACCAAGTATGCTATGCGCCGTTACGGTTTCCATGGAACATCCCACAAGTTTGTTTCCCAGAGAACTGCCCAGCTTATGGGCAAGAAACCTGAAGATGTAAAGATTATCGTATGCCACCTGGGCAACGGTGCTTCCATCTCCGCAGTAGACCAAGGCAAATGTGTAGAGACTTCCATGGGTCTTACTCCTCTTGAGGGTCTGATCATGGGAACCAGGTCCGGAGACATTGACCCTACCTGTATCGAATACATCGCCCATAAAGAAGGTATTTCCATGGAAGATACCATGGAGATCATCAACAAGAAGTCTGGTGTTCTCGGTATCTCCGGTGTGTCCTCTGACTTCCGTGACCTTGACAACGCGGCAGCAGAAGGCAATAAGCGTGCCCAGCTCGCATTAGATGCTTTCTGTCATCATGTAGTAAAATATATCGGAAGCTACATCGCAGTTATGAACGGTGTTGACGCCATCGCTTTCACAGCAGGTATCGGAGAGAATGCCCCCAATGTACGTGCCCAGGTTATGAAGCAGTTCAAATACATGGGCGTTGAGATTGATCCGGTTAATGACAGTATCCACGGTGATGAGTGCATGATCTCCACCAAGGACTCTAAAGTGAAAGTATTTGTAGTACCGACCAACGAAGAGCTGGCCATCTGCCGTGACACAGTTGAGATTGTTACAGAGCAGATTGTAAAGGATGCTATTGATACTGTAATGGGCAAATAATCATCTCCTTGTCAGCACAGCTGATGAGAGTCAGGCACAGGGAATAACCGGCCATTCCTGAAAAATAGGATTACCATTAAGAGAGGTTCTGTTCCAAAAGGAAAGGACCTCTTTTTTTATTATTTCCTTATTGTTTTCTTTTTTATTCTCCTTTTCTTACAGGATTTCTCCCCCCTCTCTCTCAGAGGTCTGAACCCTACTTTTCCTGCAAGCTTATTTGTCACTCTTAAAAAGTCATGGTACAATAACCATTGAAATCTGGCATAGGGAGGAACTGATCATGAAACATTCTTTAAAAATATATGGAACTTTAGGACCGGCCTGCTGCGACAAAAACTGTCTAAAGCAGATGTTGCTGGCCGGCATGACTGGCATCCGGCTTAACCTGTCCCACAAGACACTGGCAGAGTGCCAGGACTGGCTGGCCGCCTACCACGAGGCTGCAGAGGACCTGCAGATGCTTCCGGAGCTGTTGGTAGACCTGCAGGGACCAGAGTTGCGAATCGGCAGTCTTAAAGAGCCCCTTTACCTGGAGGCAGGCGGGGAAGTCATCCTGGTCCCGGACCCGGCAGCGGCAAAGTCCGGCGATGATTCCACTGAAAGTAGTGAACTGAGTTCTATGGAGCCTTCCCCTTTGGCAGTTTCAGGCTCTCTTTCAGATCCTGAAGCAGCAGCTCTGCCTGTCATCCCCTGTCCTCCCATCTTATTTGACCATTTTAAAGAGGGCCTCCGTCTCAAGCTTAACGACGGCAAGATTTTACTGGAGATCAGCCGGCTTTTAGCTCCTGCTAAGGAAGCCAGGGCGAAAGTAATGATTCCAGGAGACTTATCCTCCAAAAAAAGCATTGCGGCGGACCATGTCACCCTCCCCCTTCCGGTACTGACGGACCAGGACCGGAAGGCCCTGACCCAGCTTCGCAGCTACCGGGTGACCGGAGTCATGCTGCCCTTTGTACGTAGCAGCCGGGACCTGATTACCCTTAGAATGGAGCTGCTGGAAACCGGTATGGACTATATCCGGGTTTTTGCCAAGCTGGAAACCAAGGAGGGTCTTGACCAGCTGCCTGACCTTCTGCCCTACTGTGACGAGATTATTATTGCCCGGGGCGACCTGGGTAATGCCATCCCCCTCTACAAGCTTCCGGGAATCCAGAAGAAGGTAGCTGCCGCCTGCATCAGGGCCCGCAGGCCCTTCATGGTAGTCACCCAGATGTTGGCCTCCATGGAACACAGTCCCGTTCCCACCCGGGCAGAGGTAACAGACATATTCCAGGCTGTTTTAGACGGAGCCTCCTCCCTCATGCTGACCGGGGAGACGGCAATCGGGGACTACCCTGCAGAGGCCATCCGGGTCCTTTATGAGACAGCAGAAGAAGCCAGAAGGTTCCAGAAGGAGGCTCCCCTGCCCATTTTATAAACCGGAAGCTGCCAGGGATCCTTTACTAACCCTGAAAAAGGAAAGTCACCGATGGCGTTCAGGCCTAATCTGTGGTATTCTATGTAAATCATAATAATGAATAATTATTGAATAATACTATAGTAACGGAGGTATTTCATTATGAGCGAGAGTAGAGTCTGGAGATTCCACAGTGATGTGGATACCGATCAGATTATAGCATCTCAGTATCTGCTTCTTCCCACCATTGAAGAGATGAAGGGGCACACTTTTGAGACCCTCTCGGCGGATTTCGCCAAAGAGGCCAGGCCAGGGGACCTGGTAGTTGCCGATGAGAATTTCGGATGCGGCTCCTCAAGAGAGCAGGCCCCCAGCGTATTGAAGGCCCTGGGAATCAAGGCAGTGATCGCCAAATCCTTTGCCCGCATTTTCTACCGCAATTCCATTAATATAGGCCTGCCGGTCGTCGTGTGCAAGGATCTCTATGACCATGTTGAGGACGGGGGAAAGGCTGACCTGGACCTGTCAGCAGGTACTGTCACCGTCGACGGACAGACCTTCTCCTGTACCAAACTTCCTGAATACATGCAGAACATACTGAATGCCGGCGGTCTGATCGCCTTTTTAAATAAGGAGGACTAAACCATGGGTATGACGATTGGTGAAAAAATTATAGCCAGAGCGGCCGGAGTAGATGTGGTAAAACCTAACGACATCCACACTGTCACATTAGACCGCATGATGAGTAATGATGGAACGACCCACCTGACTGTAGATATGTATAATACCCAGCTGCAGAATCCTTCCGTGGCTGACCCTGACAAGGTGGTCTTCATCATGGACCACAACATCCCGGCTGACAGTCCCAAGACGGCCCAGGCCCACAAGAAAATGCGGAATTTTGCCAGAGAGCATGGAATCAAGTGCTACGAGGGCCAGGGAGTCTGCCACCAGATTATGCTGGAGGACTATGTCTGTCCCGGTGAGCTGATCTTTGGCGCCGATTCCCACACCACCAGCTACGGGGCTCTTGGTGCCTTCGGAACCGGTGTAGGCTGCACTGATTTCCTCTATGCCATGACCACAGGCACTTCCTGGGTCATGGTCCCGGAGACCATCCGTTTTAATCTCCATGGCCAGCTTCGTCCGGGTGTTTACCCCAGGGACCTGATTCTGACCATCATCGGTGATATCGGGGCCAACGGAGCTAACTATAAGATTATGGAGTTTGCCGGCGACGGTGCCCACAATCTTTCCATCAATGACCGGATGGTCCTCTGCAACCTGACTGTGGAAGCCGGAGCCAAGGCCGGTATCGTGGAGCCCGACCAAAAGGTTGTGGACTACTGCAAATCCAGGGGAAGAGAAGCTGTCCACATGTTCAAAAGTGACGAAGATGCAGAGTATACCGCAATCTATGAATATGACCTCAGTAAGATCGAACCGGTAGTTGTCCGTCCTGACTTTGTAGATAATTTTGCCCTTCGTGAAGATGTGGAAAAGGAACATATCCCGGTTGACCAGGTTTTCATCGGCTCCTGCAACAACGGCCGGATCGACGACCTGAGAGCTGCTGCCGACGTTCTCCGAGGCCGCCAGGTTGCGCCCACTGTCCGCCTGCTGGTAGCTCCCGCTTCCCAGGAGGTATACCTGGACGCCATCCGGGAGGGAATCATCACAGACCTCATGGAAGCCGGCGCCATGATCATGAACACCAATTGTTCCGTCTGCTGGGGCAGCTGTCAGGGTGTTGTAGGTGAGAATGAAGTCCTGGTATCCACAGGCACCCGTAATTTCAAGGGCCGCAGTGGAGCCGCCAGCTCCAAGGTTTACCTGGCCAGCGCGGCCACCTGTGCCGCCTGTGCCGTGGCCGGCTACATCTGCGGACCAGACGCACTTTAACAGGCATGAGGAAGGGACCCTGCAGGGGACCTGCCCATTCTGACCCGGTATGAGTAATGCATTTTCACAAAAGGGCAGACCTTCCAGTTTATGGTCCCGGAGGATTCCTGACTGTTTTCCGGTAAGGATTTTCCCTTTTTGACCAGCACATGAAGACTCTTGCCCATACATATAAATTGGAGGTAGATATTATGGAACAGTTCACAGGAAAAGTCTGGGTCCTGGGCGATGACATCGACACAGATATTATCATTCCCACCGATTACCTGGCTCTCCCCACTGTGGAAGATATGAAACAATATGGCTTCTCTCCTCTCCGGCCTGAACTGGCAGGACAGATTCAGGAAGGCGATATCATCGTAGCCGGTAAGAATTTCGGTTGTGGCTCCTCCAGGGAGCAGGCACCGGAGATTATCAAGGCCCTGAAGGTAAAGTGCGTCATCGCCAAATCCTTTGCCCGGATTTTCTTCAGGAATTCCATCAATAATGGCCTTCTTCTCATTGAGAATGACCAGATCCAGAACCTGGTCAAAGAAGGTGATACACTGACTGTAACCATGGGGGAATCCATCGATTACAAAGGTAAATCCTACCCTATTCAGCCACTTCCCCAGAATCTGATGGACATCATTAATGCCGGCGGCCTGGTCAAAGCCATGCAGAAACGCAACGGGATCTTGGAGGAGGATTAATTATGGGATTAACTTTAATAGAAAAAATCATCGCAAAGAATATTGGGGTCGCCAGTGTTAAGCCTGGCCAGATTGTGACCGTCGGGGTGGACCGGGTCATGATCCACGATATCTTTATTCCCTTTGTCGCTGAAAAATTTGAAGAAATGGGCTTTACAAAAATCTGGGATCCGGACAAGGTGGTGCTGATCTATGACCATCTGGTGCCCACCAGCGCCGTAGAAGATGTGAGACATTTCAAAATCGGCGATGCCTTTGCCAGTAAATATGGGCTGTCCCATGTTCACCGCAGTGACGGCATCTGCCATCAGCTGATGACTGAGGCCGGCTATGCCAAGCCAGGCAATATCGTTTTCGGCACCGATTCCCACACCACCACATACGGTTGTGTCGGCTGTTTTTCCTCAGGAATCGGCTACACAGAGATGGCTTCCATCCTGGGTACCGGCGAGCTTTGGATCCGGGTACCGGAAACTATCAAGGTTGTCATCGACGGCCAGCTCCCTGCCAATGTATCGGCCAAAGATGTCATCCTCACCCTGATCGGTGATCTGAGAGCCGACGGGGCCACCTACAAGGTAATTGAGATGTCCGGCTCCACAGTGGATGCCATGTCCGTCGCCTCCCGCATGACCATTTCCAACATGGCTATCGAGGCTGGTGCCAAGGCCTGCCTTTTCCGACCCGACCAGAAGACCTGTGACTATTCTCATGTCGATTTGCAAGATGTGGATTGGCTTTATGCCGATGAAGACGCCGATTATGACGAAGTTATGATTTATAATGCCGAAGACCTGGAACCTGTCTGCGCCTGCCCCTCCCAGGTGGATAATATCCATCCGGTCGCAGAACTGGAAGGCACTGAGCTTGACCAGGTATTTATCGGGTCTTGTACCAATGGCCGCCTGGAAGACCTGGAGGTAGCTGCGGCCATCCTAAAGGGTAAGAAGGTTGCCGTAAAGACGATTATCACTCCGGCCAGCCGTAAGATTTACCTGGACGCAATCAAATCCGGTGCCATCGCAACCCTGGCAGAAGCCGGTTGTATCATCACTCATCCTGGCTGCGGTCTCTGCTGTGGAAGGGCCGGCGGCATCCTGAGTGACGGAGAAAAGGTCCTGGCCACCAACAACCGTAATTTCCTGGGCAGGATGGGAACCTCCAAGGTAGGTATCTATCTGGGATCTCCTGCCACTGCAGCCACTTCCGCCATCGAGGGCAGGATCACTCTTCCCCTCCTTTGTTGCAGATAAGACTTATGCCGGACAAATTCACTGCCGGACAAATTCACTGCCGGATAAATTCACTGCCGGATAAATTCACTGCCAGACAAATTCACTGCCGGATAAAGCCGCTGCCAGACATGCCCGGATTCTCTTCCTGGCTGAATTCTTTTCGGTCCTATGTTGGCATTCTTAAGGTTTAGTGCTATAATAGCCTAGGAACAATTTAGGTTCCTGCATTATAGGAGGTTGACAAAATGACAATTTTAGAGAAGAGGAAACTTGTGCCGGCAAGAGATGAACACCTTAAAAACGGTGAATTCACTGTGTTAAACGGTGAGTACACCAAGAATTTCAATGTCTATGTTGTTGGGACAAAGCATAAGGAAGCGGTAGATTTCATCATGCTTTCCCTTGACCGGTCCACTGACAATGTTCTTGGATACGGAATCAAGATGGGGACCCAGAAGAAGTATGACTGTATCGTCTGGGACGAGGAGGATATCCCCGAGGAATACCGTAAAAACGCTGAATAACCGCATAGATAAACACTTTTCCGTCATATTTACTTAAAAATAGGGCAGAAATAGGGCAAAAAATAATATCCCCGGAGGCCACATAGGCTTTTGGGGATTTTTTGTCTAATTTGCATATACTCAATGAGTATATTTGTTAATTCTGCCAATTGTATTTTATACTCAATGGGTATATAATAAGGACAAGATAAAGAAAGGGAGGATAAAGAAATGACAATCAAAGAGGCTAGAGAAATGGCCGGTCTCTCCAGAAAAGAGATGGCCGAAGTTTTTAAGATCCCGTACAGAACGCTTCAGAACTGGGAGCTTGGTTCCAGGGGATGTCCAGAATGGGCAGAGATTTTAATAATAGAAAAATTACAAAGGATGGAGGGCAACAAAATGAAAAAGAGAATGAGATACGAAGTTTGCTGGGTAGGCGGAGAAAGAGATGGAGAAACCCTTTTTGCTACAGATGACGACCAGGTGGCAATGGAAAAGGCCTATGAACTTATCGAAGAATATGACGAAAAGTATTCAGAACCCGAATACCAGGGCATCGCAATCTTTGACTGCATCGACCCGAATCATCCAGTAGGAGTTGAAGACTGGTAAAAAAAAACAACCCCGGAGACATCGATCCCCGGGGTTTTCTCTTTTGTACTCTATTTATCTTTTGTAATGAAAAAACTGCGTATTTACTATAGCATAACCAGAAGTCTATTTCAACAGGGCATTAACCTTTTTCTGTACTGCATCATAATCATAACCTGCAGCGGCCAGTTTCTTCTTTCGATCGGGACCGTTGCCCCACTTCCCGTCGATGACTTCCTTGGCAAGCTGTTCGATAGTCTTTTTCTTCTTGGCCTTGGTGTACTTAGGAACTATAAATCCGCTGATATACTTTCCGCCGATGTCCATGGTGCGGTATCCGACGGAATCATTTTTATTCCCCTCGATGACTTTGAACGACCTTGTTCCTGCCACGCAGACGATTCCGACATGATCAGGATTGCCCTTGTTGTCACCCTTACCGGGATCCTGCCAGTCATAAAGGACTACATCTCCAGCTTTAGGCGCATACTTGTCATTCTCGACCCAAACACCCTGCTTCTTTGCCTTGGCTACCATGGCAGCACAGGAACACTCCACGAATTCACAGACAGCTCCGGAGCCGGGCTTTCCTGCTAGGCCGTTGGCAATAAAGGCGGCGGATACCGCAGTGGCGCACCAGGCGTCCCATGTAGTCATCTTATAACGGGAGCATAACCCGCTGTTGTTGAAAGTTGCGATGATCTTTTTATGCTGGGCGCTTCCTTCCCTGATTCCAACATATGGTTTTAGCCAGCTGGCTACAGCAAGCCTTCTCTCTGATTCCGCACTCACTGTCTTCACCTCCGTTTTCTTCTTTTCCTCGACCTGATCATAAGTCGTAAACCATGCCAGTGGTTTCGGACCCATCAGATAATTGGCGTCAATCTTACCAGTCACAAAAGAGCACTTGTAACTCTCCGTGTACTGCCACAGATCACAGCCGTCATGCGGTCCCTTCGTAGAATACCTGGGTTCCCACCATGCGCAGTCGGAACCTCTGTTTTTAAGCAGGTCTTTGTACAGGTAATAATACTGGTGGGCCGTATAGATCATAGTCTTCTTCGACTGCGTCTTGATATAATCCAGGGCCTTCTGGACACCGGAGGGACTGTTCCCATATTCCGCATCCAGGCACCAGCCCATGAAGTACTTGCCTACCTTGTCCTTGAACTTAGCTACCATGAATTTGGCCTGCGCCAATTCATTACCCTTATTAAGGAACGTATAGAGCCAGTATGGCACTCCATACTTCTCACAGTGGGCAATGTTTGAAGCACAGTCAGGATCCACGAAGGAAGTTCCCTGTGTCGCCTTGAATGGCATGAAGGCCACTTCTTCTTTCAGTTTCTTCCAGTCAGTTACTTTATGATGATGAGAGATATCAATGATCAGCTTACTCATATTCACCTCACAAAAGTTCAACCGTCTTCGAGTTGTAATAGTTCATCTTGTATTTTTTACAGAAGGCAGATATTTTTGCCCTGTTGGCGGTGGATGCTCTGTACTCCAGCAGGAACACATCAACATACTTCCTGGCTTCGACACAGTAAGCTTTTAACCGCTTCTTTTCAGTCTTTGTCTGTGAACCGCACTTGTTCTTCCCGATGCTGATGATGCGGGTAAAGACCTCCTCCTGCTGAATTGCCTGGAAGCAGATGTCTTTCTCTTTGATGCATTTGGAAACGAAGTAATCCGCACCATTCATCATGAGATACAGACCTGTTTCCTTCCGGATCCTCTTCAGGATAGTCTTGGCAGGTCCGTACAATCCATGCGGTTTAAACTCCTCCACGACGTCCAGGTTGTCAATGTAAAGCCCCAGAGCGCCCCTGGCCTGGAACTTCTTCGCCTGAGCAACGAGGAAGTCCTGCCACTCCTTCTTGGATAAGTCCATCCACTTCTCATCCCAGTCTGAGTAGTTGCCGATGGCGTACTTTTTATATTTTGAGTAGTAGGAGCGGCTCTTCTCGAGCGCCCCTACGTTTAGATAAGAGATTAGTTTATTGTCCTTTGTTATTAGTTTCTTGATCTGCTTATCATCAAATTCGGCAAAATCGATGACCGCTATAGAAGGTTTCGCCTTAATGATCCTATCGACGTCACTTCCATTTAGTCCCAGGTATACTTTATACCCAGCCATTACTTTGTTCCCTTATTATCCAGTTCCGTGGTCAGATCCGTCAGGAACTTCTCCACCCATTTCCGCATCCGTGCTGGTACCGGTAATCCGCAGAGGACCATGTTCTTCATACATGACACGGCCTCATAAAGTATGTATAGGAGCGAGAAAAATTCACAGATCCCCAGCTTCTGGATGCCAAGCACCTGAATATACTCTTCAGGTACCATGAACAGTAAATTAAAGCTGCATGTCATATCCACGGCCATCAGAATGATTACCGATGCGATGATCATGACTTTTCTGATCGCTCCGTCAATTCCGACGGAACTGTTAAACTTGTGTTCCTTAATGGCTCTTCCTACTCCCAGGATCGTGTCCAGGATGACCATCAGGACCAAAACCCGGAAAAAACTGTTGCCTGCAATCTGATAAACTACTTCTTTAATCATAACGAGTCCCCCCTTAATCATTTGGTATCGTATAGCTCCAATCTTTCATTGAAGTACCCATAGGCATCACTCCCTTCAGAAAAGGGAGCATTCCCAAGGCAATTAAGCCCAAGGAATACTCCGTATATTGACATTAAGACTCTTCGGTCTGTGCTAATCCAAGACAAAAGCCGAGACGAACTCCGTATTCCGAATCCGCTTTTGCATCATACCTGGTTGGACGCCCATTCTCTGAAATCTTTACGAACATTGTTCTAAAATAGGCAGTTCTTAAGAAGTAACTAATGCCTGAACTATCACCAGGTTTTGTTCGTTTACTAATTGCGTCTGCTTCTGAAAGATATTTTATAAAATTGTCTATATAGTTCACACCGATAGTTTCACGAACGCTTGTTATATCAGAATCTCTATTATCGATAGACGCAACCAGTTCTCTATCGGATGGGATAAACAACTTATCAATAGTAAGAACATCTTTTACAGTTTCTTGATTGACCGTTATGATGGTAGAATATTTATTTATTCTTTGCAGTCGATTTCTTATCGAACTTGGGATTAATGGCTCAATGGTATTGTTAAGATAACTTCTCATTTCACTCTTTTCCCATCCACCTAATGCACCAGTTCCTTCTGTACCAGCGGAATGAGTAGGATTCATCCGATGAGAAGTATTCAGCAATTCCATACCTAAGAATGTCAGCGGAGCCGTTCCGCCACTTGCCAGTTCATCCGCATCCATAGCCACAATCTGCATGTTGATAGTTCCTTCGGTACCAAGGTTAAGTGGTTTATAGTTACCTAACTTATACTTGGTAGCATAGGTTCCATTGTCAATATTAGCAATGATCGTATTCCAGGAATCTGTAATCTCTTCTACAACTACAGCCTGAGCAAACGCTGCGTAAACCGATTTGTTTTCAGTGATATTCGTCAATACTGCATCAGCCTTATGAGAGCCATTGGTATTAGACCATCCAAGGAACTCTGCTCCTGATGAGTCTGTCGGAGTAGTACCAGTATAAGTAGCCGTATTTCCTTCCTTGACCGTCACAGTCTGAAGTAAGGTAGAACCATTGTAAAACTTAACCGTGTACTTCGGTTTGTACCATGCTGTGTAAATAGTATTCCCAGTAATCGGACCAACAGCAGGCTCCCATCCACGATAAGTCTCCCCGTCATAAGTAGGAGTAGGACCATTATAAGTCGGAGTAGTTCCGTATGGTACATTGTTGTCTGTTTCCAGAACAGTGTTATCTTCATTCTTCCAAGTTACCGTATATGTCCTTATCGTACCTGTAAAGCATGCATATACATTTCTATCGCCAATAATATGAGTCAAGGCATCACCGTCCACAGTGCCGTCATCCGAATCTTTACTCCATCCTGCGAATGTGTAGGTGTACTGAGCATCCTGTGACCTAGTTGGTGTTGAACCGGTATAAGTTCCATCACCTGCATCTGTAATCTCTTGTGTCTGAAGCAGAGTAGAGCCGTTGTAGAACCTCAATACAGAATTGATATGCTCATATTCGATGTTAATGTACGGATACCTTTCCAGCATCTCTGCAAGCCATGAACCTGTGATTGTTCCAAGACCAGTGATAGTTCCGGATACCTGTGCCTTATCCGTGTTGTTACCGGACTCATCCATGCCACGCATGGTATCAAGGTAATCGTAAAATTCTTCCACTTCATCTGTAGAAGTCACTGCAAGAGTGAATCCAATGATACGAACACGGCTGTTTGCAGGCATTTCACTAAGAATATCAAGAACAGGAATAACAGATGAGCTGTTCTCTACTCTCAAAGTAGAAATATTGGAATAGTCATTCCCTTCCACATTGAACGTGGTAATATTCCTCTGGTTCACAACGGTAAGATTTGTGATTGTTTCAGGAAGACTGAGCACCCTTAAAACACCACCATTAGGAAGAGTCACACCCTGTACGGAAGTACCGTCAAAATATACTTCCTCAATGATTTCACATCCAGAAATATCAACGGTTTTCTGGTCACCTGTTCCAAGTCCACTACAGTTCCGCACATCCAGTGTCTGAAGCAATACATTATTTCCTAATGTAAGTGCTGTAAGATTAGGATCATCATAAGATGGTGAACTATCACCAATCTTAATGTTCTGCAATCTCGTTGCCATTGAGAAATCAGCGAAACCGACCTTCAAACCGCTCAGATCACCAACACTAGCAAGCTGTGGAGCCGAATAGATGTATATCTCTGTGTCATTTACGGTTGATAACGGACACACAAGAGTAGTAGGCTGACCATGCTGTCCTCTCTCCTGGACAACATAAGATGCATACTTGACCGTAGGATAAATATCCGCATACGGTGTGACCGTAATATCAGCTTTGGCATAACCACGAAGCTGGATTACCTGGGATAATGCTTCTCCTGCATTCCACTTGGAATCCATATATTTAAACCGGTTATATAACCACCATTTTCTCTGTTGCTCCTTACTGCCCTGCATCATAGGAAGGTATACCGCAGTTGGTTCTTTACCTGGGTCAGGATTAATGAGAGGATCTATGTATTTAAACCACGCATCCTCTGCCCATACAGCTTCTGGCCATATAGACTGATGTGCTTCGTATCTTTCCTCGACTGAATTAAAGGAAATTGTGCCGGCAGACCTCAAAGTCTGATACATCTGTCTGATTTCTGTCGGGAAAGCATCACGCACGTTGCACCACAATACAGATTCCTGTCCATTGAAGATGTTTGCTCCACCTGTCAGATGGTCTGCATCTTCAAGACCATAGCCGAATACTAATGAACCTTCATTGTTGGTTCCGATTGCCGTATCCATATCATATGGCTGTGCTGTAGCTTTCCTTGTAGCGACTCTTCCGGATGCTGTAACAGGGCTACCATTGAAACCGATAAAAAGGTTTTTCGCTCTGGAGTCAACCATCAAGAAAAGTTCCGTAAAGATGTAGTAGAACAGGAAGGAATCCAGTTCTGCATATGTCGGAAACTCTGCCCTGAATTTGGCAAGTCTGTAATCGGCAGAATCTGTAGTATAAGTCACACCGTCATAAGTCACATTCTGAGGAAGAGCATTTCCTGTGGCATTTTCCCTATAGGTTGAATAGACAAAACTTTGGAATTCCTGAAGAATGGAGTAGTCTGTCCATTCATCTGACGGAAAACGTGCTTCGTAGTCATATCTCCACAGTTCCTTCGTGTCACCGGTATCAGGATCTGTATGCATGGTCTCATTAAAGTAATCGGTCTTGAAAAGCATCAGATCCGATGTGTTATTCTGGAACTCCCAGGACTCCATTGTGTCACTGTCTGCGTATCCATACGGAGCCGGTGCCCTCTTCGGCAGGTTGAAGTTGTACTTGCCAAGGAAAGAAACCTCACCTGTCACAGTGTCATTCCAAAATACAACAATCGGGAAGCCGTCAATACCCCATCTGACGCGTGAATCCGCCTGCATTTCGGGTGTTTTGTATGGACAGGCATCATTGTATAGCCTTACCAGTTCGACGTTATTTGCACCCTCAGATGAGGCCACATCGGCCTTCAAAACGAACCGATTGAATGGGATTGCTCCTGGTCGTAATGCATAGGTATCCGTATGAGTTCCGGAAGCCATATCGAATCCGCTCTTGAACTGCATATCGTAGTTCTTCCTGGCATAAGGTGCGGAAGATGTACCTTGTACGTTAATTTGACAGCCTTCAAATGTAAAAGATTTGGAAGGGTACAACGGATCAGTATAAGAACCTGTAATTGTCTTCTTATCACCTTTATACTGAGGCAGTTCTTCTGCCGACAGGATGAAGTAAGGCAGGTCAGACGGCAGGTTAGCGATCACAATGCTGCCATATGCATCGTATACCTGATTATGGGTGTACCTGGTCAGCATAAGGGAACCATCCTGCGTGTCAGCGATCCAGTTATCAATAATCTGATGCCTGGTCAAGTCATTGTCATAGACTCGGATGCAGTACAGGTCGATGGTACAGTCATTGGAACCGATGGAAATATTGACAGGATTAACCTGTGCGAAATCATCATCTGTCGGATAAACTACAACACCGGAAGGAATACCATCAATATAGGTGAAAAGCATCCGGTTTTCAGACCTCTTCTCACAGACAAAAGCGACACGGATATGTTCTTCCTCTTTGTACTGTGTGGAGATCTCAGACTGTTCTGACTTCAGCATGGCTTTCTGTGCGGTAAGACTGATTCCTCTGTCCCCGCTCATGCAGGACAGGATAGTCGCATCATAGTCCAGTACATTTCTAGTAGCGAATTCAATCTCGATGGTCTTACCTGTTCCTCTGAAGTCAACCGCAAACGGCTTATACGGAATCGTTACTCTAGCATCACCGGCAACTCTCAGGCATGGAATACCATCTGCATCCTTCTGCCAACCGTCAGATGTGAAGTTGAATCCAGAAAATGTACAAGAAATGTCCTCGAACTCCCATACCTCAGGATGTGCTTCTGCATTAGATCGTCCCGCACTAGACAAGAACAATGCTAAGTTTTCTGTTTCCGGTTCCACATCGATCTCAGATTCTACAACGGTAATATTAAGCGTCTTTATGGTTTGACCGCTTTCAATCCTTATCACAAGACTGCCAGGTGTGACTGCCCGGTAAACATAAGACTGTTCTGATCTGTCAACAGTCTGTGTCGAAACCAACTCGTCATTGGCATAAATTTGCACTTCCGCAGTAAGACTGGCGGGGTTATATACCTGATACGGAATCGCAATAGAAGCATACTGATTCTGTATAAAGTCATCAAAGGATGATGTAATGATGACATCATCGTTCATAGCCTCTACATAAATAAATTCGAAATACAATTCGTTCGAGCGAACAGTCTCACTGTTGATTACAGCCTCGAAATAAACTCTTAAAGAGTGTCCGCCATGACTTTGTGCGGGTATTGCATAAGACATCTGTCTACCTGATACAGATGTAACCTGTGTTCCGATCTCTCTTCCATCCAGAATAAAATGTACTGTCTTTTCAACAGCACCAACTGGGATATATGGGAATGAAATCGCACTACTGTAAATCTTTGTCGCATCAAAAGATGAACTGATAGAAAGTGCTATACAAGTAATATTAAATGTAACCGTTTTGCCCTGATCGTAGGTATCGGAGATTCTTACCTTTACCTTGTTGGTTCCAGTAGATAAGAACTGTGCCAAATCTAGAGAAACATTGCCCTGCTGAATCTGATAAGTAGACCGGACAATTTCATTAACAGAGATTCTAATTGCTCCATCACCGGTAGGCATTCCATCTTCGACAGAAGACCATGTGAAGGATACTGGGCAAGATGCACCAGTCGGAATAGTTTTAGACAGCCAGCCTGATGTATTCTCCACAGTCAGAACTGCACTGATGACATCTCCGCCACCGCCTCCTCCGCCACCACCGGCAAGAGGAATACCATTTTCGGAAGTCTGACCCTTGTACGTTGGATAGACATAATACGTGTCCGGATCCTGATAAAGTCCGAGATCATCTACATCAATAGAGACATCTTGCATGGCTGTTTCTAATGCTTTCATCTGGCTGTCTAATGTGGCCATATGATTTTCCGCATTGTTTGCAACGCTCAATGCTTCTGCGGCAGTCTGATCCGCTTCCGTGGCAATAGCCTGAATCTGTTCACCCTTACGGGTAATTTCTGCCATTACCTCGGTTTCTTTTGCAGTAATAGATTCTAATGCATCTTCTGCATCACTCTGGATCTGAGCACTCTTATCATTGAGGTCAGCTACAACTTCATCATGCTTATCATCCATTGCTTCCTGAGCCTCTGATACTGCTGTATCTTTAGCCGCATTGATAGCAGCAATGGCGCTGTTTACTGTCGATATGGCAGTATCCTTTGCCTGTTCTGCCGCTGAAGCAGAAGAAGCTGCGTTGCTTTCTGATGTCGCCGCATTACTAGCAGCAGTCTGTGTATCTGCTCTGTATCCTGCCACAATCTGCTTGTCAGAGTCAATCTGTCTCGCAGTAGCAATCAGTTCATCTGTCCTGTCGATAACATCAACCAGTTCCTTGATGACGGAATCGGATGCCAGCGTATCTTTATCCAGGGCAGCTCGTTCCACATCAAGAATGAAGTTTGCCGTGTTCAGTTCTTTGTTATTCTTTGTCAGCGTCAGTTCAAAGATATTTTTCCCTGCGACAGCTGTCATCTGCTGGTCGCCTGTTACGGTCACCCGCTTATTGCTGATGTCCAGAGTCGCATTAACAGAATACCCCATGCCGTCCTTCTTTGTTCCCCTGATCGCGGCTGCCGTGCCGCTCTCAATGGTGAACGCTCCGGAGGACGAATATAGATTGAATACCAGCGAGAAGTCGGAATCGTACTGGGATAAATGTACGATGACCGGAGCCCCGCCGGCATGCATGTCCAGCTGATAAGTTTTAGTGATCATGTTACAACTCCTTTGTTTCCAGTTCCGCTATCCTCTTTTCCAAAGCATCCACCTTAGCGGATAACTCCTGGATAGCTTTAGTTGCATACGATAGAAGTTCAAATGTGTTGACCTGCTTCAATGTAGAACCATCATCCTGTTCGACGTCTGTTACAAATTCTGTGCTAATTTCTTCAAGTTGTTGAGCGATGTATCCATTTTCTCTATGTTTTTTGTATTTTGTAAAATCAAAACTTTTATGCTCAATGGCGTTAATCATTGAAAGCGCATTAACTGTAGAATCCCTAATATTCTTTTTCAGTCGTCTATCAGAAGTTGAGCCATTAATAACTATACTACTATCATCACTTAGAATAAAAACAATGTTGCCATAACTCTCATATATTTCTTTGACGACAGTACCCAAACGCGTACTAGATTGAACTATAAAGTACTTTCTCCACCCGCTTGCAATTTCCCTGGCAATAAACACATCGCCGGCGCCTTGACGCAAGCCAAATACTATATTATCGTTATTAACATTAATTTGTAATCCTTGATAATCTGAAGCACCTGTGGTTTGATAAAAAATTTGTGCAGACCCTGTATCGCTTTTACTAAAAGTAAGCGCTGCATTATTTAACACAGCTTTAGATCCTGCGGAGGTGTTTTCAGTAGTAATTGAACCTTTCAAAGAAGCACTAGTGGCCGTCAATGCCCCAGATGACATTACCTTGAAGATGCCGTTTCCAATGTCAATGGAACCTTGCTTCATGGTTATGACGCCGCCATCTGTCACCTGGAAGTTTCCATTACCCAGATTGATCAAGCCTTTCTTTATCGTAACCAGACCTGCGTCTGTCACTTGGAAGTTGCCACTGCCAAGATTTATAGACCCCTTCTTTGCTGTCAGAGTACCTGTCGAGAGGTCAAGCACGAAGTTGCTACCATGATCTTTCAGAATACCGGTCGTGATCAATGTCGCATTGAGATTACCCGTATCGATAAAGTCAGCAACGAAATGACCGTCTATGGTCCAGGCAGTGCTGAATGGGCCGTCATAACCATCAGTGGAAAAGCCGATTCCTGCCTGGTTGATTCGGATCACGTTCACTGCAGTGTTCACATCATCCGTATCCATGATCAGAATCTCTTCCGGTTCGCCATCAGCATTGGTCTTCATTATCACATGACCACCAAGGCCGCCAGTAATTAGTTCCGTAGCATGGTCAACAGCTTTCTGCATATAACTTTTAGTCGGAAGCTGCTTAACAATTGAAGTGTTGCTACTTATTTCAGCAGAAAGTGTCTGCGTGAAATTCGTCTTGGCGTCTCCAAGCTCCAGGCTCTGGTATCGGTCTCTCAACACATCGTATTCCGTCTTAACCACCTTTGCCTGCGCCGAAACACCCAAAGCAGGAAACTCAACCGTCACGGTATCACACAGATTGACGCGCTCCAGGTTCGCTACGTCCTTGTATTCCTCCGTCTGCCAGAGAGCGATGAAAGAAACGTCAATAGACACAGCGGGAACTCCGATGTTGTTGGATGTCATGTAACTATTGGCCGCTGACCGAAGCTGTGCTTCCGTAGGCTGATTCTCGAAGTTCGATGACAGGTCAAGCGGAATCGTCCTCTGATACGGGAAATTGGAAGCATTGGCAGAATGCAGCACCTTTTCAGGAAGAGTGACTATCGTTTCCGTGCCATCCACGTCGCCCTTCCAGTAAGGCATAACACCAGTGTAGGTATTGGCAATGTTCTCTTCCTGCTTGATGTCGGCAATGTTCTTGCCGTATCGGAGAGTGACGCCGTTGTTAGTGCCACGATGCAGATACAGCTTAACTGTGTAATGATCAAACTCATATTCGCCCGTGCCGTAAACATCCAAGAGGCTGCCCTCAACACCACCAAGTCTCGACCGCAGTGATACCGGTTCCGTTACCTTGAAGTTGCCGATTATGGTCTTGTCCGTCCAGAAGGTGAACGGACAGGCCTCCGCTGCATTATCCTTCAGACCAACAAGGGCAGCGGCCAGAGACCCTGCTTCGAACGGAGATACCGGAATGTGTGACATCTGATAGCTTATGTGTTCCGCATTAATTTCCACGATGCCGTCAAGAGGTTTGCCGATGGAATAGATGCGGAAAGGCTGTTTGCCTTTACCGTCCGCAGGTACGGCATAGATAAACCTGTTCATGGTGATATCTGAAAAATGCTGTCCGGTAACAGGGTAGAGCATCCGGAGCTCATAGGCTCCGTTCCGCTCTTCCGTTACGATGCATTCAGTGGCATCCGGAAGCCGTCCGAGACCGTTTGATGTAAAACTCGTTTCGTTTGATGGATAAAGAATAGGAATCATATTGTCCACCACCTCGGAGTCAGTTCAATTTTAGTGATACCGGACAGGGAAATGCCGTTTTCACCGGGCTTCAGCACCGGGAAGTTTCCGCTGCTCAGGGTTATCTTCCCGTTGCAGTTCGTGGCACCCTTGTACGCGTCCTGAATGTCGCAGTCGATGTCCGTATAGGTATCGGCCGTGTTGATCGTGATCGTTGTGGAACCGATGCCGAAACTGCCCGTACCGTACACCCTAAGTAAAGGAAGTGCATTATAATGCGTCGGGTTGATTATCTTCCCGGCACCGGTAAAGGTATGCACCTGTTCCCCTGACTTCAGGAATCGCTGTGGTTTGCAGTCAAACTGAACATCGAACTGCCCTGCCCTGGCTCTGGCAAATGAAGTCGGTTCCATCGTATCTGCGACTCTTGCCATCCGGAAGTAATCCGGCTCAAAAGAATCTTCGAGTCGATGATAACCAATATTGGAGTAAAGCCATCCCTTCAGTGCGGAGATCTGCCCGGCAAAGTTGTGGCCGATCCCGCACTTATAGGTTAGCCGTACATTCTTGTATCTGCCATTGTCCAGTGTCAGGTCACCGTTCATGCCCGGGACCTCTATTACCTCACAGTCACGTTCCGGAGCGATAAAGTCCGTGTGCTCGTCAATGATCACACCGAACTCTCTGGATGATATTCCGTTGTATACAAACTGGTCCATCATGTCCATACCGCCCTTTCTCTCTCATAGATTGTGGCCAGTCGTTTGGATACCTCATCGGCCAGTTCTCGCACGTTCTGGCCAGGAGTCGCATAAACATTAATGTTGACGTCTCCATAGGTCACCGTCACGGGGTTGTAAGTTTCCTCTCGGATCACATCACGCAGGTGTTTCTCGCCGACTGCAAATTCTCCGCCCTGTCTGTCTCCGAATCCCCTGCCGTCTGGCCTTACAGTCGGACTTGTATAATAGGCCGCCCGCTGATAAGCATCCTTGTACCACTCAATGGAGAAGTGCGGTACCGATGGCGGGTTCAGGGAGAACTTTCCTGTTACTTTCGGATGAGGCAATTTGAATTTAGGCAGAGACCAGTGGAAGTTGAATACACCTTTCAGCTTGTTGACGATGCCCTTAACAAAACCAACGATTCCACTTATTGCATTTACTCCAAGCTTCGGGAGATTCCAGCTGAACTTGGCAAGACCTTTAATCCTTTCAAAGATATTGCTTGCCGTTGTCCTTGCCTGACCAAGCTTTTCACCAGCTTCTTTTCTGATAAATTCAAAAGCACCACCCGCCGCCTGTCTGGCCTGGTCAAGTTTATCCTTGGCGCCTTTTTTGAGGTTTTCAAACGCATTGACGGCCACCTGTTTGGCCTGTCCCAGTTTTTCGCTGGCGCCCTTTTTAACATTCTCAAAAGCATTGACCGCATTCTGTTTAAACTGATCGAATTTCTGTTTGCCGGCTTGTACTGTCTCGGAAATCTTCTTTCCAACATCCTGTTTCCACTGGTTCCATTTCTTAACTGTATTGTCTACAGCCTCTTTGGTCGACTTTTTGAAATCATTCCAGCGCTGTTTTACTCCCTGGACGAATTTTTCTGCTGCTACCTGGATGTCTTTCCAGTGGGTCGCAACAGCTACGAGTGCTGCGATCAGGCCGCCTATAACGGCGACCACGGCTATTACGGGTACCGCAATCCCTCCTATGGTAAATGCGGTTGCTCCCAAGATAGGAAGCAGTGCGCTTCCCGCTGTCATCAATCCGCCTATAACCGTCACAAGACTTCCAAGCACAGACAGAACCGGACCAGCCGCTGCAGCAATTGCAGCAAACTTCAGAACATTCTTCTGCTGTTCTTCAGACAGACCGCTCCACCAGCTTTTTATATCTTTCAGGACATCCCGAAGCGCCTCCAATGCTGTCTTGAGCATCGGGGCAGCGGTCTGCACGATATCTGCACCAATTACCTTGGCATCATTCATGGCCGTTTTGACTTCATCCATTGGATCCAGAGTGTCTTTATATGTTTTAGCTACCGAATCAGTGGAGTCTTTTAAGATATCCTGAGCGTTAGCCAGGTCATTAAAATCAATGGTCCCGTTTTTAACTGCACCATAGATCTGGTCACCAGATTTTCCAAACAGGTCATAAGACGCTGTCAGACCGTCAACTCCATCTTTGCCATTCTTGATAGTATCCTGAAGATTGGCAAGGGCCTCGTTCATCGGAATGCCCTGTTCAGTAGCATTCTTTAATGCCTTCCTAAGACCGTTCATTACCGTCTCAGAATTAGCTCCGGATTTCTCAAGTTGTCCCATGAAAACTGTGGACTGCTCAATGCTGAGGCCCATCTCCTGGAAAGCTGTACCATTCTGGACAAGTCCTTCAAGAAGCGATTCCATAGAGACGCCGGTATTCTGTCCGGTCCGGTTCAGGACATCAAGCAGCTCACCTGCGGAGCTTGCATCCAGGCCGAAAGCACTAAGGGCTTTCTGTGTGGAATCAATAGAGGATGAAACGTCCGTATTGTTAAGCTTGGCAAACTCAAGGAATCTGGTGGAAAGTTTCTCCAATTCTTCTCCAGTAGAACCGAAACGGGTATTAACCTCACCAATTGCAGTTCCGGCTTCCTCAAAACTTACCGGTATCGTGGTTGCGATACCCTTGGCGATCTCTTTCATTGATTCCAGGGATTCACCCGTTGCTCCAGTCTTCTGGACGATGATATCCATGGCGTTATCAACTTCATTGAACGCAGTCACAGCACCTGCTGCGCCTACCGCAAGTGGGGCAGTAACATGAGTGGTCATGCCATCGCCGATCGACTTCATCTTGCCACCGGCAGTCTCCAGCTTTTCTCCCCACTCCTTCATTTTGGCAGCGCCAGTTTCAAGCTGCTTATTAACATCTTTAAGGCTGGCCTCATATTCATTAAGCTTGGCTTTGGCCTGGTTGACCTGGGCCTTCTTCTTGGAGATGGCAGCCTCATCTTTATTTTCGGCAGACTCCATCTCCTTCAGCTGGGTATTTAAGATCTTTATCTTATCCTTGTATACCTCCGTCTGCTTCGTGAGATATTCCTGCCGGTCTTTTAACTTATCAGTAGCGGTGGTGTTCTTATCGTACTGAGACTGGGCAAGCTTCAGCTCGGAATAATTTTCCCTTGTGGCAGCGGAACACTCTTTCAGTTCTGCCTTAAAGTCCCTGGCGCCGTCTGCCGTAAATTTCAAACCGACTCGCTTCAGATCATCAGCCATTTCTTAACACCTCCTCTTTCCAATCGTTGTATGATTTATCAGTAAAACTATGCAGGTACAGATTCCACAGCCTGTCTTCCAGTTTCACCTTCTTGACCGTTTTCAGAAACGACCACAAAGTCCCCTGGACCAGCTGTGATTCTATTACCGCATTAAGGTTTGGATAACGGCTCCAGAGGCATTCCTGGAAAGTGATGTCTTCTGAAACAATTTCCATGCCTGCGTAAAAAAATCCTTGAAACCCTCCTTGCTGATGTAAGCATGGATGAGCTCAAGGTATTCATTTGCATCCATGTTGGAGATCTCCGCCACGGTCACACCGATGCCGTCAGCCAGAAGCTGGTTGATTTCATTCTCACAGTTACCAATGTTGTCTATCAGGATGCCAAGGATTATCCAAAGCAGTTCATTTTCCGCAACAAGACTCTCCGTTTCTGCATCGATCTGAGCTTCCGTCCACCTGTCACGAGGCAAGGGAACGATAGAACCGTCATCCGCCATCATGGTGGGCGCAGTCTGAAAGGCCTTGTCGAAAACATCTTTCGGGACCGCACTTCTTAGATTTGCGATGCCCAGTTTTCGGATAATTCTGACCATCTGCCAGACATTTTTCGCTGTTAAATCCTTAATAATAAATTTAGGAGAGGCTTGCACCTCTCCCATATCTGTCATTCCCATATATTATCCTCTTACTGAACCAGGGCCTTCACTGCAGCGATGGTGAGAAGTGGAGCTGCAAAGAAGTCAGCCGCTGTCAGGTCTGCCATAGCTGTTTCACTTGTCAGGGCCTTGATGTAGGTATGTCCATCATCATCATAGCCATAAGCACGGATCGTTACAGTGCCATTCTGGTCCTTGTGGGAAGCCTCAGAAGTCTCAGCACGATCACTGTTTTCTGTAAGTTTGCATTTCGGATACCAGCGGTATTCTTTTGTTCCGTCCTTATTAATGATCACGCAGCCATATGCGAAGTATGGACGGACTCCATAACCGCCGCCCTGTACAACTCCACCGTCTACGACTTCACCACGCAGAGTGGAAAGAAGGACTGCAGGAAAGGCTACGTTCGTCTCGCTGATCTCCTGTGATGTCACAGGTGCGTCAGAATCATACATTGCTCCGGATGCGTATACTTCATATGCGTCAGACTCGTCGCTGATCTCTACATCGACAACAGTGGGAAGTTCAGTAACATCTGCCGCAAATGTCTCTGTCCACTCGTTCTCTGCGGACATGGTATTCATGCAGATGTACTGAGATCCGACGGTGTGTCTGACTGCCGGGTGCTGTTTGTTAATTGCCATGTTATCTACCTCCATGGAATTTAGTTATCATTAAGTTGAAATATCTATCCTTATTCCGCTTAAACAACGGATAAAAATGCGGCCTTGCCACCATCTTCTTCGTTCCAGACTCTACCATGCGGCCGTAGTACTTGCCCCATCCGACCAGGACGTCCTCGTCCTCCGGTTTACTGGTGAATGTATCAATCATGTGAGTATAACCGGCTTTGTGGATGTTCGATCTGGGAGAAGGCAGTGACTTCAGGTCCTTGACGAAAGCGTCCGCTCCTGTCTGCAGGACTTCGCTCAGGTTGTCTGCCTTTTTTGCGTACTCTTTAAATATGTCATCCAGCTCTCTGAAAGACGCCTCGTTATTCAGTGCCATCCGTGATCACCTCGGTCACATCAATGCTGAAATAGCTGTGGAAGTATCCCGGTGCGTCCTCCGCCTTGACATATTCATGATAAATGGTCGGATGCATTCCCGCATCATTCAGGGCCTTCTTCAGTGCGATCAGTGCACGGTCCCTTGGACGCTTTGCCACGAAAGAGATCTGATAGGTGACCAGTTCCTCATAATCATCCCCGGATGCCATATTATCCTCCCAGATATAATCCCAGTAGGCTATCTTGGGCATGGCTTCCTTCGATTCGATGAACTGTTCACCCTCTCCGACCGGGATATGCAGAGAGTGGAGCATTGTACTTAATTCCTGTTTCGTCATTCTATCACCTCATATTGCACTTCCGGACTGACCAGTGTCAGCTCTGTCTCCGGATAGCCCTGGATACTAATCACGTGGGCCGCATTGAACACCTTGTGCTGGACTCCATTGATAAAACAGACGCAATCGGAATCGATGCCGTCCCATTGCGGGATAGCGATCTTCTTCGTCAGTTCCGTGTCAGCCTGTTCAAAGGTCAGCCTGGTCTGATCATAGATTGCCAGTTCTCTGTAGCCGATCGGGCCGATGTTACGTGCTTGTATCTTCCTCTCGGGAAAGTCCGGAGCGTCTTCATCCGCCACAGACACGATGTCATAAAGAGTAAGGCATCCGTCATTATAGGTCGGCATGATCTGTGCTTTTCCTAGGTTCATTCGGATGCCACCTCCCCGCCAAGCTGCCAGCTTAAGATATTAGCCTGCCATGCCGGTTCGAACTCTTCATATCTGTGATACAGTTCATAGTAGACCGCGTTCTCCAGAAGTTCCCTGCCTTGTAAGTCGCTCTCCACATCAAAGTTACTTCCCAGCAGGAAAACCAGACGGGCATAGCATTTATCTATGGCCCGTCCGATGGTCTCATCTGACTGATAGGGAGGGATCTGAAAATCAGTCCGGATCTCAGTGATTAAAGCTGTCCTCTGTTCTGCTGTCATGTTCCGCCCTCCTCTGTCAGCTGTTGGACATTGTCAGGCCACTAAGATCATACCTCTGAATGAGATTGAATCGGCTTGTCCTCTGCATGACAACAAGTTTCTGCTTATCCTTGTCTGTGATCTTGAAGACGCCGTTTTTATCCGGATCATTGATCAGCTCAACAAGGCCGGAGCCCTCGGACGGCTCGAGGCCTACAAGGACGCTGGTTGCATCAGCATCAATATTTGTAAATTTAACGGCAAGGAACCATCCTGCACCCCAGTCGCGTTTCAGCGTTCCAGATGTGACTTTATGTAAAGTTCCTGTAAATGCGCCATTAGATATAGATACCCCGGTCTGAAGGCTACTTGTCGTATGCCCCCAAAATTCAGTCTCAGCAGCTTCCGGGCTTACTGTGAGACCGGTCAAGGGTTTGTGACGGTCTCAACAGTCGGAATGTAAGGAATGAGGTTTGTGATGTTGAATACAACTGCAGCGTCGTCATCGACCGCACGACCATTTCCATATACCTTAGCAACGATCAGGTCAGCATCGTCGATAGCCTTAGTCTCTTTGTATTCGTCAACCATTACGCCCTGGAATCCCATAGTGTAAAGGCCGGACATCGTGAAGATGCCTTTGCCACGAGTGACATTTGCGTCCTCGATGATCTCCATATTCAGGAATGCCTTGCTGACATATCCGCCGGAAATGGAGTCTCCATACAGAGCCGGATTGACATACTGATATCTGTCAAGCGGATTGCAAAGCAGATATACCTTGTCTACCGGGCGGAGGCCGCCATGGCTAAGTGTTGCAAGAACAGGTCCCATCTGCTCCGGAGAGAATCCTGTGATTGTGGAAACAGTAGTCTTAGCAGTATGAGTGCCGTCCTGGTTGGTCTGGCCAATCTTCTTGGTCAGCCCGATAGGAGCAACTTTACCGTCGCCATCGATGTATCCCTGAACAATACCGTCCTGCATAGCCTCAGCAAGGATTGCAGTAAAGTATCTGTCAACATATCCAATCTCCAGATCGCGAATAGCTTTTGGGATTATGCAGAACGCATGGAGCTTGAATACGTCCATGTTGGTCGCTGTAATAGTTGCGGTCAGCTCAGCGGTCAGGGAGTCTGTGAGGTTGCCCCATACTGCAGCACCTGTCTTGGAAGCAACGAGCCATTTCTTTACTCCAGCAGGTGCGAAATTGATCAGGCTTAAAATATTGGAAGCTTTCTTCACCTCGTTCAGTGTATAATCGATAGTCTCAACCGGGATAATATCGATCTGATCAGCAGTAACAGCCTGTTTTGCTCCAGCTTTCAGTCCGGTATAGAATTTCTTCTCGTTCGCGGACAGAGGACGGAAATTCTTTTTAGCATTGACCTTCTCTGCTTCTGCGTCTTTCAGGATTCTGTCAACGATGTCGGCATGCGCTGCCATAGCGATTTTCTCCATACCCTCAGCAATAGCAAGACCTTTGTCCTCTGCTTCATTGATGGAAGCAACAATGCTTTCCTGAAGCTCTTTAGGAATTTTGTTATCAATTCTCATTTTTGTTCCTCCTTAGTGGTTAAAAAATGCGCCCCAACCGTATTCATCGGTGGACGCCTGTGCTTTTTCTTCTTTTTGTAATTCGGCAATTATTCTTTCAGCAACCTTGCCGGCGATCTCATCAGAATCAATCAGATCAGTCGCTTCCAGCACTCCAATCTGGGATGTTGGCTCCAGTAATTTGTTCATGATCATTCCGAAGGCGGACTGTTTCGGTTCGTCTCCGTCATCTTCTTCTGCGATGTCGGTGGCGAATCCATATGCCTTTGCATCTTCCGGTAAAATCCATGTCTCTTTGTCCATGAGCTCCTTGATCTCATCTTCGGAGATGTTTGCGCTAAGCTTATAAGCCTCTACCGAAGCCTGCGTGATAGTCTCAAGGTCATCAGCCTGCTTCCGGAGTTCTTCAGAATTACCCATTGCCCAGGTCCATGCATTATGGACCATCAGCAGGGACGCAGGGGACATAACTCTCTTGCTGCCGGCCATGAACACGACAGAGGCAGCGGAGCATGCAAAGCCGTCACAGATTGTTGTGACGTTCTTGCCGCTGCTTCGAAGCGTATTGTAGATGGCCAGACCCTCTGAAACATCGCCGCCATATGAATTGATATGGACATTGATATTACTAACCGTGACGGCCTTTAATTCATTCACGATGTTGTATGCGGACCTGTCAGGGTCATCTTCCAACCACTGCCCGTATGTAGAGATGTCTCCGAAGATATAAAGGTCTGCAGAATCAGACTCTTTATTCTCCACCAGGCTGTAATACCTTTTGGGTTCCTTCATAACGCTTTCTCCTCCTTTCCTTATGCTTGCTGGTCGTCTTCTGGTTTCTATTACTGAACTCTTCAGCGGCTGGGTCTTCAGCGGCTTCTGCAGAGCCGCCTTCCCCCAGGCCTTCCGTTGTGTAATTCTTCGTTAATGCCCTGGCCTGTGACCATTCAGTATTCAGGGCTTCATAGCCTACAGATTCACGGATCTCATCAAAGTTGAATCCGATTCCCCGGAGCTTATCCAGGCTGTTGGCTGAGTCAATAAGGTCCACATGTTTAAACCTTGCCATCCATACGAAAGCACGTTCGCCTCTGACATAGTCCCTCTCTCCGACTATCTTGGAATTGAGGCTATCGGAGATCACTTCCGCGATCGGCTGGACAGCATAGGTGATAAACTCATTCGTTGCGTCAGATTTCTCTGTGATCTTCCCGTTAAAAACATCAATCGGGATGTCATAGGACATGGCGCACTGGTTATTGATCTCTTCTGCCATGTTCTTTAATTCATTGATCGGGACGGCTGACTTCGTGTCCATGTACTCCAGGGACGTGCCTTCCGTCTCGCGGATGATGGTGACTTCATTACTCTCTAGCTGACTCTTTAACTTACTGATAACCTGGTCTATGGTCAGGATGACATCTTTGCCGTCCTCTCCTTTTGACCGGAATGACATGTTTGCAGCCACCTTGTATTTCAGTCGCGGGGTAGCTGTGACCGCTGCCATCTTGTTCAGTGCAGCCAGGGCATCATTGTAAGCGCCCAGTACAGAGTCCCGGAACAGCCGCAGCCTTGGATTGCTGTGCCTCAGATGTATGACATCGTCAGACAGGAAAGCACGGTTCAGTGATACGGTATCGATGCCATCCGTCACCGTCACATTCGTATACACCTTCTGGTACAGCACCTGGTTCGTTGCCACATAATTCTCCGCCATGTAGTACATGCCGTTTCGCATACGGACTACGACGCAATCGCCTTCTTTCAGAAGTTTCCGAGTGACTCCATACCAGAAGTCAGTCCCGGTCTGGTTGTCATTCGGCCGTATGTTCAGCCGGTAATAACTGGAATCCCTTCTGCGTTCGTGTCCTGTCGACAGAACAATCTCCGACTTGGCTATGGCATTGGCGATCATATTGACTGCCTTCTCTTCTGCCAGCTTTGCCAGCTGGATCTGATTCAATTTGACGGCAATCACATCAAGGATGTCCGTCACCTCTCCACTTTTGTCTCGGAATAACCACTCAAACATAAACTACTGTCTCCTTCAACAGATCAGCGGAAAACTCCGCGACCACATAAGCCATAAAACCATCATTTTTCCTCAACTTTGGCTCAATCTTAATAAACTGCGTGTTCCCATATTTATCGACCTGTGTGCCGGTATTCTGCGTGTACCAGCGCATGATCGCTGAATCTCCGTAATCTATCCTGTGCTCGGAGAATAATTTTTCTATCGTCGGGGCAATGATCCCGCATGCAGAACCAATCTTCCTGATCAGGCGGACCACTCCGTTCGGGTTCTCCCTGGATTCGATAGAAATGCCCCTGTCTTCAAATTCAGTCTTGAAGAGCGTATATCGGTAGGTGTCCATGCAGATCTTGACTACCACATAGTCGCTCATAACTTCCTCACACCAGTCAATCATCTGATCAACAGGGATTACCGGAGCCACTACGACCTCAAAATCACGGAAACCGTCGGTCCCTGCGTTCCCGATGGGAAACTTGATACTCTTCAGGAACGGGCTTTCGGAACAGATCCATGTCTGCTGGCGCCACTTGTGGTTATCGTTATTGTCTATCGTAAGCACTCCGGCAGAAGCAAAGTCCCGCACATCGGCATAGTCAATTCCGATGACAGCCAGCTTACCCTTCGTGTCCTGGGACTTTCTAGGAACCTTCCGTTCCTGGTCTTCAAAAGAGCATGCCAGGATATTTTTCCAGCTGGTAACAGCACTGACTTCTTTGACCTGCGGCAGATTACACCGCTTCGTGATGTATTCCGCCCACTTTTCCGGGTCACCCTTGGCCTTGATATAGCCTCTCTTGATGGCCTTCTGCAGCATCGGCAGATATTCCATGGAAGGATTGGCTTTATGCATGGCCGTTTCATCCCCGGCTTCTGATTCCTTGTCAAGCCGGCATAAAAACGGGAAAATTCCAAGCGGATTCGGTTCGCCGTTCAGGATCCGGCCGCAATCGTCCAGAAGTTTGTCCAGCGGCCCCTCACGAACATAACCATTCGTGGTGATGATGATCTCCCGGAAGTGTCTTTTCTTACCTTCAGAAGATTCAAAGACATTAACGGCGTCGTTATTTTCATAGGCATGATACTCATTAAAGAAAATACAGCCCGGCGCCTTTCCATCCTTGGTGGAAGCATTGCTGGTGTTGTACCGCAAAATCGAGCTGGTCTCCAGGTTTTCAATGATTTCCTTCGTAACGCGGAACTTTCCCTTGAACTTGCTGTTCCTGGACAGCTTGTTATAGACAACATTGAACGTGTCCTTAATCTGCTGTTCGGAATTGGCGATCAGCTCCACATGATACTCAGGAATCCCATAGAGCGGAGTCTGGAAGAAGTTCGCCAGGGGAGCCATGAGGCCGTCCTTGCCATTGCCACGGCCCATAAGGATGACGATCTCCGGGAAGACCGGTTCATCATCCGAGACCGTGTACATAAAGAAGAAAGCTATGAGAAACTTTTGGTATAAAAAAAGCGGGTAGAAATTATTTTCGATGTACTGCAGGCAGTTCCTGTAGGTGTCTTCATCGAAATAAATATCTTTCCGCTTCAATGTTGGCTTTATGATGTTTTTAATTAACAATTGTCGGTCACGGTTAATCCATTCCGGATGATCTTTGGCGTACTGGAGATAGTCATCTATTTCCTTACAGATAATCATCCTTGGATGCCGCCAGGACAGGCGTTCTCAGGTCGAGCTTGTCGAGGATCTGCAGCATAACCGTTGTCTCCCGCTGCAGGTCACTGACTGATGGATTTGCAATGGTCTTTGAGTGGCCGTTCCCGGTTTTGACCGTGATACGGATGCCACTTTCTTCGATGTCCTTCCCCAGACGCTCTTTGACACGCCAGTGTGTCATGTAAGTCTCGACCAGGTCCACACAGTAATCCGTGACCTTGTTCTGTGCTTTCAGCTGATCAAGCAGGGATTCCTTGATTTTTTCCTCTGTTGTCATCTTCGTCACCTCTCTTAACTATCCCTTTTACCTGTTACATGCAGAATTTCTCCGGAGTCTAGCCCCCACGCCCGCTCCTCCGCAAAAAATTTTCACCGAGAATTGACCGGGGGGATTCTCACCACATCTCACGCGTGGCCGGCTGCTTCTTTTTCGCGCGTGTGAAGAATTTGTCCACTGTTCGGCCGTGTCTCTCGTTATGGCAGCGGTCGCACAAGCTGACCAGATTGTCCATGTCGAGCGCCAGCTCAGGACAGTCGGCCAGCTCCTTGATGTGATGAACACAAGTCGCACGGTTGAGATGTATCTCCCATCCATGCAGCTGTCTTCCTTCTTTGTTGGCCTTAGTGATCCTTCGTCTGCAGTCCTGGCATTCGAAGTGGTCACGCTTTAATACCTGCATTCTCTTTGCCTGCCACGCACCTGAGTGGTAGAACTTATGTTTCTCTTTCTCTGTCATGATGCTATCACCTGTCGCAAAAGAAAGGCGGATCTTCGCGACCCGCCCGGCATGACTTGTATAGCGCTCTCGCCATGCGCGTGAGGAGGGTATGTATGAAAGTGTTTAGCCAACTCTGTACAATATCAATATAGCATTTATTCTTTTCCCCGGTGTATCATCTTATATTTTCTTCAGGCCTTCCGCGATCTTAAAAACATATCTAGACTTCCATCTGCTGAAGGTTACTCTTGTCGCACCAGCATCTAATGGATACGGCATGCCGTGCTGGATGTTGTTCCACACCGCAGTCTGATAAGGTTCCGGCATCAGAGACTTTTCTGTCTCGATCAGGTTGATGATGGCCAGGTCACGCTCAAGGTTGATCGCCTTCCTTGCCGTCGGGTCACTGACATC
>DLBH01000026.1:40327-97219 GCA_002494165.1 Lachnospiraceae bacterium UBA7026
CCCCGTATCGTCCAGAGAGTCCTGTGCCATTCATCCCGTGGAAGTATGTACTTATTGTTCTTCTGTCTCTGATAATCTCGCATTATGGTTCGTCCTCCTCATCGACTACGATGTACCTGCACTTGTACCCGAGCCTTCTTGCCTTGGAGATAATCTCGTATACGGAGCTCCGCTTGATGCCTCTCTTCTCTGCCATCTCCCTGGCTGACTCTGCGACGATCAGCGGCAGGTCGTAGTCTTTGTCTAAGTACATATAGGTCTTCATGGCATCACCTTCAGGTGCTTGTATAGGTCAGCGATAAGAAAGCACTCCCGCATCATGCCACGCTTGCGGTCTTTGTACGGACGCTCGACAAGGATGACATGCGGATAGACTGCCTTGACCGTCACGACATCGCCCGTCTCCATCCACGCGTTATGGTCGGTCTGACGATGTCCCTGGATTACCTTCATTCTGGTACCTGGTACAGGTATCATGCGTCCACCTCCCTGATCGGTTCTGGCGTATAGCACCAGCCCTTTACAGTAAACTCCCTGATGTGTGGGTAGTCGATTAATGTCCACCCGTCGTCTGCATACTCTGCCAGCAGAAGATGGTCGCCGTCCTCTTCGGTCTGGATCAGGCAGTGGCTGTCAAGCCTCGGCTCTCCTGCCTCGATCGGGATCAGGGTCAGGCTGCTGTAGATGTTGTCCCTCTCACTGCCGGCCTGGCAGAGTACGGTCAGGAACATGCCGAGGATAAGTCCGAGAAGGAAACATAGAGTGCCTGTGATCAGGATGGATGTCATTGGCCTTCACCTTCTTCCTCAATCTTTGGCACTGGCTCATCACCTATCGGTAGAACCTGGCCATATATGCTTGTTCCCCTTGCTACCCTGATGGCATCCCATATGCACTCACATATCATGCCATCCTTCGTCTTTTCTGTAGGAGTGGCATAAGGATAAAAAGCGATTCTCATAGCACTCCCAAGGATTTCACGGATTGCATTTCGTTTAGTGATATATCGCTCAAAAATGATTTTGCTGTCAGAATCATCCCTGTCATATCCCTCTAGCATTCCTTCACAGAGCATGTCAGCCAAGTCCCAGGTCTGTCCCATCGAAAGACGCATATATAGATTTGTGCAGTTCTCCATGACTCGCATCTGCTCCTCTGTCAGTTCAATCATGTACTTCATCTTCCATCTCCTTCCTGTATCTTCTCCGCTCTCTTTTCTTGGCGATCCTTTTATTTGCTTTCTTGGCTTTCGCCCATCCACGATGATTATTTGCCCAACAGGCATACCGATGAGAGAACTCATTAATCCATACGTCGTTCAGACCTTTATATATGCTTTGTTTTTTCATTGCTCCTTCATCTTCTTTAGCAGGTCTGCAATCTCATCGAAATGTCTGCCTGTCCAAGCAAGGTTTTCAACCTTTATCATTTTTACAACTGTTCCGTCCTCACACAGAATATCGGCTAACGTCTTATATTGCTTTGGTTGATATAACCTCAACACTATCGCTTTTTCTTTGTTTGGGTCATCTGCATAAACTACCTCATCTCCAACACGAATCTCTTCTTTCTTCCTTTTCCATGCTTCATATTTAGTTTTTGCTTCTTGGCAAGTAAGTTTTTCAAGTACGCCAGATGCTGAATCATATATATCATCATCATGAAGCATTCCGGCATATATACACTCTTGTAAACTCATGCAGTAAGCAATCTCTCTTGCAAGGCTCCACACCTCATCCTCAATAGCATTGCGGTCAGGCTCGGTGTAAGGTTCGATATCTTCTTTGGATATTCGTAGTGCATAGTGTTTACAGTCACCCACCTTGTACTCTGGTTCTACAAAAATACTAAAATGATCACTACCGCCCATAAAATCTATGGCTTTATCAGGCACATCAACTATATATTTCATTCTTCATCCTCCCTCATCTTCCACTTATGGCAATTGCTACCGCCAGAATAAATGCACCCACAACAACAGCTTGCGGAAGATTAATGTTTACCAGTGTAATCATGATTCATCCTCCTTTGGCTGATATGGTTCGGGGAGTGGCATCCATGCATCAACAATCAATTCAAAAGAATAGTCGCTCTTGTACCAGTTTTCAGTTGTTTCATCGTAAAATCCAACCATCTGCCCCATATCCGAGTTGCACCATACATCAATGCGTGGTTCAGGCGGTCGCTCACTGCATGGTATCCAACGTGGTTGTGGGTTGATGGTCGGAGCATCAGCAACCATATGTTTCAGCCTTGTCCTTTCGTCTAACTGAGTGGAATATCTTGTGTATGAAGGATTCAGATTAGTTGGAAATGGCAACGATGACTCAGTATCAAGTACTCGATTTCTTGCCAGTTCTTCAGCATCCTGCAACTGTTTGTACAGTACATCCGCATCAATCAACCTCATTCCTCTTCACCCTTCCAGTACTCTCTCTGATTGCACCTGTCCCTGTCAGGATGTGAGCAGTACACTTTTTCATCCTTCCTGTACCATCTGCATCCGATACAATAAACACATGGCATCATTCCTCTTCACCCCCATTGTAGCTTCCACAAATCGGGCAGAACGAATACGGCTTGTCCAACGTAGGGTCTTCCAAAACGATACCACACACACTGCACTGCCAAGAGTAATACTCAGGACTGTTTGCATACTGTTCTTTTCCTATCCACTTCCCCTTCTTCCGTCCTGGTTCTTCGGATTTAGGATCATATTCAATGTCATAAATTTCACCCTCAGCCATGAGTGTTTCAATGCTTTCAAGACATCCATTTCTAAACATTTCCACCGTTATCTCTGGTATAAATAATCCTTTCATTCCTCTTCACCTCTCAAGTAGCCTTCAAGCCAATTCCAATAATTATTCAATGCTTTATGTGCCTTTTCACCCATCGTCCGCATAGAGCCTTCGTAGCGATCTTTATTAAATGCCACCTTCTCAACGTCATAGAGAAGTTCATCAATGATGTAAATCAGTTTGTCAAGATTCTGCGTACGCTCTCTGTCAATGGCAGAATCACCGTATGGTTCGGTATTGCCTATCAGATTTCTCGTAACTTCCAAGATCGTGCCTGCATCAATCATTCCTGTTCACCCCCATTGTAGCTACCGCAGTTTAGGCAATAATTCGGCAACTGTATATCGCAAAGACTTGTCATTTCCTGGCCGCATTGATTGCATCGGATCGTACATGAATTATTAAGTTCAACCCACTTCCCCTTCTTCCGTGGTTCTGCGGATGGTAACTTCTCAAGTTGTATCTTTGTTGCCACTAAGGCTGTGTTAAATCCGTTCGCCCATTGCCATCTTCCAAATTCCGATATGTCTATATCATCCATGAACCCTATGAACTTTTCACTTGATTTAAAATGTTCTGGATTTGTGCTGACCGTTTCAGCATATGTTGCATCAATCGCATCCTGTCTGTATATGGTATCCTTATCATTCATCCTTTTTACCTCTATCCATCTTTGCTCCGCAGTTGGGGCAGAAGTTTGGGAAATCATTTCCACCCATCCACAAATCTTCTTCATACCATTCTTTTTTGCATTTTGAGCAATACCAATACCACTCATTACCATCAAAGCTTCGTACCCACTTCCCCTTCTTCCGTTCTGGCTGTGATTCAAGCATTTCTTTGATTTCTGATAATGCCTGTTCGTAGTGCCAAAGGTCGCTATGTTTAGCCTTCCCAATATCTGCCGTCACATTTATCAACCAAATTACGGCTTCTTTATTAGTCATCCTGTTCACCTCTCATATCACATAAGTCCGTCCCATTCTTCAACAACCTCTTCGCCTGCGGTCCGTCTAATTTTACACCTCATTTCATAAGCAGATCCCTTCCGCACATCGGACAGTACCTGATTTTCGCACTCCCACGCCACCCATTTGCCTTCAGGTCTAATTCCCACCCGTCCATGCCGAATCGAACAAATGCGTGATTGTTCTTTTCAATCGGTTTTACATAACCGTCCGAATCCTCATGGCAATATTCACAAATCTTCTGTCTCTTAGTATCCAACATAACAGCCCCGAGTGCCATAACGGCAGATAAATTAACGTCATAGCTTCCTTCATTAATCGCATTAATTAATTTATCCGAGTCGATAACTTTAATTTTAACATCACTTATCAAATCACTCACTCAGCGTTCCCCCTCAACTCTTCAATCTCAGACTCTAATCTGTTCAACTGCGTCATAATGTGTTCTGCCCACCTTTGATTAATCTCTTCGCAATGCTCATGCCATATGTCGTTTTGGTGCATAGACTTCTTGAACCAGTCGTCGTTTTGCAGTAAACTAAATACGATCCAAACAACATTTGAAATAATAAGAATTAGTATTATTGTATTCACTCAGCGTTCCCCCTCTCTGCATCGGCACAGTAGAAGTCATCCCGATACGTTCTGAGGATATGTATTTCCCAATTCGTCGTGTAGTAGTTATGTTTGATTGCGTGGCAATAACCCATCCTGCCTTCTCCATATCTATCCCACCATTTACAGTCTTTGCATCGGATAATCTCTGGCTCTTCCAGAAGCCTCTTGTAATCCCTCAACCAGTCCGCCAGCTGCCGGTGCTCGCAGGAACACTTCCGCTGTTCGTCTGTGAAGCAGTCGTAATCTGCGACTTCTTCACAGTGTTTGATTGCAAATTCTAAGGTCAAAAGTCCTTCACCCCTCTCAATAGGTTCACAACCTCGTCTCTCGTATAGTCAGACTTGCTACTCGTGTATCGGTCGATATATGCGTCAATGTTTGTCTGCCTGCGTCGCTTGGCTGCATCAACCTCTCTCTTGTTTTCTAAATAACCATCAAAGGCATCGACGATCAAGGAGTACTTATGCTCCTGTGAATCATATCTTTTTTCGCCAGACTCCTGATAATTGTTATATGCCTTTTGGCGGAGACCTTCGTAATAATCCCGCCACTGTTCCATATTCCAGTCTGCCTTGCTCATAACTTCTCCTCCACATACTCCCTAATCTGACTTACCGGGTCTATGTTGCCGTCGACCTGGTCAATATACTTAAGTAGGTCAGTCTTTTGTTTCAGATGCTTCTCCATCAATCCCTTGCATGCTGTCTCATCGAAGTTGGCCAGTTTGATGATAAGACGGATGCCTTCCTGTATCCGCTTCTTGCTGTACTCGCTGATGGCATGGTTCTTTGCCTCATACAGTCCCCGCAGCACTTCGTCCATGTCGGGCTCTTCCTCGATGTCCTCGTACTTTGCCAGTTTGGCAAGGGCATCGGACAGAAGGGATTTGTCTTTGACTACAGGGACTCCGCAGTGGTATTCTGTGTATCTCATTCGGTTACCTCCGTCCTTGTGTTCCATGCTTCGACAGCCTCCTCTTCTGTCCAATTCGCAATCTCAAACCATGCACCACAGCCAGGGCATCCTATTCTCCAATATGGGTCTGTCCAACTTGGTTTTACTTCGTAGCTTTCAATATCCGTACCCCCGCAGAATGGGCAGGGTTTCAGTTTATCCATTTAACTCCTCCGTCCTCTTCATCTTCTCATTGATAATCTTATATAGTTCTTCTTCCGAAATCCCCAGGGCCCGCCTGACATCACTGGCCACCAGGGTCACATCCGCTATCTCCTCGGTCATGTCGGCCTTCAGCCTCCGCTCGGTGTACTTCTCGTTCAGCGTACGGTCGCCTCGCAGATGTCTTCTGTATCTGGCAGCGGTGGAGATCAGTTCCCCGCACTCTTCCATAAGCTGGTTCAGCCGGTTGTCAGTTCCGAAATGCAATGCCTGGTCTTTATAGTTCATATGTCCGCCTCCTTAATCAGCTTGATGACTTTGATCAGTTTCTTAGCTGTCTCAAGCGGAAGCTCCATCGTACTCCATCTCTGGCCGCAGCTCTGGCACTCTCTTCGCCTCCGGTAAAACCCGTCACTGTAATACCGGCTGTCGATGATCAGGGAGTTCTGGAGTCCGCAGGCAGGGCACCTGGTAGATCCTGTCACTTTTTATCCTCCTTCGGCTTAAATCCGGTGCAGACATAGTTTCTGGACCTTTCTAAACATCTGTTTTTGTTCGCGCAATCTGCACAGGTCATTGTTCTGCCTCCTTTGCTACTCTTTGAACTATATCCTTCGCACGATGTAGCCCCGCAACGAACATCTGGGAGCCCGGGCTGTAGAACCCGTCCCTGTCGACAGGGACTGCCCCGATTTCTTTGTTAATTTCTTCGATAATCTTATAAATCTGTTCTGTCACTTAAATACTCCTCCAATGCTTCTTTTGCTTCTTCCCATCCGTGTGCCACCACGCACTTATATCCGAAGGCTTCCAGTGCCTTTATCCATGCGGCCTGTTCTTTCCGGAGCCTGCCTTTTCCTGCCTTCATCTCGATGAACATTCCATGATAGCCATGGAGCGGAACAGGATAGAACAGATCCGGAACACCTGCCTTCACTCCCATTTGTCTGTTGCGGATCAGCCATCCCTGGCCGCCTACAGATTCGTTTGGGATATGGAACAGGAACTGCAGCCTTTTGTCGGTTCGGCACCACTGAATGAGTTGTTTTTGTTCCCAGGTTTCGCTCTGTTTAATAGTTAATTTATCTTTTTCGTTTTTCATGATTTCTTCGCGCGCCATCGAATATAATACGTGGGTCACCCACGCGGGAGAGTTCGAACTCCCGCAGGGGGTAACACCGTATTGTATGGTTGTTTAGTTACAGTTACTTACATATAAAGGGTTTTCTAACTTTTAACTTTTTAAATTTCCAGCCACATGCGACCCTTCCACCTCTTGTAACTCTTTCCAAGATAAGTAATTCTGTTTTCGCTTCGCTTATGAACAACCTTGATTCCGTTTACTGTCGCGATCTCATAGTCAGACTCTTTTGTAAACTTCTGCTTTGCATTACTTTCACTAATCCCCACCTGTTCCAGAGTCACCGCCGTATCGGTTCCGAGTTCCAGTATTTCATCCACAGTCTCATACCAGTCCGTCTTCTGCTTCTGATTCTTTCCCGTGCCTCTTCCGGAATTACCTGAATCCGAATAGGTTGCGACTCCGAGATAGTTGTTCGTGTCCATGACATGCATCGGATAATCGAACCACAGCCGTTCTGTCTCCATTGGAGGGAACTCCCGAAGCGTTCCGCTCAGTTCCCATCCTGTCAGTTCGGCCGCTGCATCCGGATGCTCTCTCCGGTACTTATCGGTCAGCCCGTCCACGTTTAACTCTCTTAAGTCCAGGATCGCGTCCGGGTCCCTGGCGAACACTCCGGATCCGGAAGAGCGATCTGCAGCATTTGCATATTTACCGGACGCACCCTTGGAATGATGATGGCAGTAGATTACTGATACATTCATCTCCGTTGCCAGTCTGTCGAAGTATCCGCAGAATGTCGCCATCTCGGTAGCATTGTTTTCATCTCCGGTGATGACCTTGTAAATGGGATCAATGATCACTGCAGCATAGCTGGTTGCCTTGTGGCGGTGGATCAGAATCGGCGTCAGTTTATCCATTGGCTTCGCCCTGCCCCTGAGATTCATAATGGTAATGTTCTGCAGGTTGTTCGGTTTCAGCTTCCGACGCTGGTAGATTTCTTTGAAGCGGTGGTAGCATGATGCGGAATCGAGTTCTAAATTGATGTAACATACACGGCCCTGCCTGCATTTATGTCCGAGCCAGTCGACGCCTTCAGCAATGGATATGGCCAGGTTGATCAGCAGGAAGGATTTTCCCGCTTTACTTGGACCCGCCAGAAGCATCTTGTGGCCGACTCGAAGGATGCCTGGGATCAGCTCTTCCTTCAGCGGCGGCATATTGTTCCAGACCTCGGACAGAGTTACGTCCGCAGGAAGGTCATCGGCCATATCCTCCCGCCATGCCTTCCATGCTTCGTAATCCTTTGCACCGATGTTTCTCTCGATGATATACTGCCAGTTATTGCCTCGTTTTACTCCAGGAAGCCTGCTGAATCTGGACTCATTTTTGTCCTGGTCATCCGGTTCGAATCCTGACCGCTTGCAGAACTCATACAGTTCCCTTACTCTTGCCTTGTACTGCTGGGCATTTTCCGCATCGACCCGGACCAGTGCATGGAGCGACTTGTTTCCGGAATTGATCAGAAACGTGATAGGCAGATTCATCTCTTTAAGCAATGCATACTGTTTTTCCTTCGGAATCTTGTCCGACTCGATAAGGCAATGTTTCCACCTGGTCACGTTCTTATTGTTTTCGCCATCGCCATCCAGTGGATTGAATCGCACATAGGCACCGGCGAATTCGTTCATAGTACCCAGTGCGTCCTTGATCGTACCTTTCCGCAGCTTCTTGATAATGTCGCCTGCAGTCCTTCTATAGACGGTCTGTCTTGGCTTCCAGCTTCCGTCCGGATCCTGATAGAAACTGATGCAGTAACCCACGTACTCTTCCGGCTCAAAAAGCGTTGTAAAGTACTCCAGCATTTCGCCTTTTGGATTGTAGCTGTCCGGTGCCGGCGGAACCTTCTCCGGGCTGACGAAAGACGGGTCGATGATGTTTTCTTCCAGTAACAGATTACTGATGTCGTAAAACTCCGGCTCAGATACAGGATTGTATCCGTAACTGGTCGCAATGTGGAACAATGTCCCGCCGGTCACCTCGGACCGACGGAAGCTATTCCATTTTCGTTCACATTCTCCTCTTTTATACTTGGAACCTGTCCGGCTCCAGTCATCCCATACCGTCCAGTCGGCACCTTCATGCTTCAGGGCCATACCGACCTTGATCCATTCATCATAGGAACAGTCGGCGGGGATGTATTTGAGTAGTTCTTTATCAATCACGTAACTTCCACCTCTTCCATCCGACCGCTGCCAAAGCGGACATTTTTCTGCTGGCCTGTTCAAAGGTCCAGTCTATCGGTTCATACCCGAATCGTTTCAGGGTCCGGATCTGTTTTACGGTTGCCATTTTCCTGTTCGCCCTGTTGATCAGCTTGTCCATGATGGCGCAGGCATAACCTTTGGTGATCCCCTCAGCGTCGACTCCGAACCGCTGCAGAGCCTGGATCTGCTTCTCTGTGGCATCTGCCTCTTCCCATTTGAATGTTGGTTCGTAATCAGCCAGGCCTACATCATCGAGGATTACGAACAGTTCCAGTGGATTGACCAGCTTTGACTTCTTCTTCGCCTGGTTCGCAAGTGCTTTCGCCAGTGCGTTTCGTCTTGCTTCTTCTGCATCAGAAACAGCAGAGAACAGGTCTATTTCGTCGTTCCTGGCCTCTTTTACGACCGCCTTGATATCTTCCTCATTATCGGAAACAAGCGACGCAGGACGGCACAGATTATGCTTTTGACACATCCATAAGAAGTCCAGCAAAAGCAGATTATCCTTGCCTTGGAATAGCCTTGTCCCTCTGCCAACCATCTGACAGTACAGACTTCTTATCTTCGTCGGCCTGAGTACGACCACACAATCACAGGACGGACAGTCCCAGCCTTCTGTCAGCAGCATGGCATTACAGAGGACCGCACCGGGACCGGCCTTATCAAACCAGTCCAGTGTCTCTTTTCGGTCCACACTGTTTCCGTTTACTTCCCTGGCTCCGGGAATCATGCCGGCAAGCTCCTGAGCGATACTGATCAGCGGACAGAATACGACAGTCTTCCTTGCTGACGCATGAAGTCTGATCGCCTCCGCAATCTGTGGCAGATACGGTTCCAGTGATTCAGCAATGGAATCCACCTGGAAGTCACCGATCGAGACCGTCACAGAGTTCATGTCGATTTCAAGCGGTATGGTCTTTGCCGTGATCGGACACAGATACCCTTCTGCTACAGCCGTTTTCAATCCGTATTCGTATGCGATCCCGTCGAAGTACCTGGCCAGGCTTCTCTTATCGCCCCTGTCCGGTGTCGCAGTGACTCCCAGCACCTTCGCCTCCGGAAATTGATTCAGTACGGTCTGATAGCTGGGACTGATGGCGTGATGGGCTTCGTCTACAATGATGGTCTGGAACTGCCCGGTATAATCTCTCCGGCACATTGTCTGAACTGATCCGACAGTTACCTGCCGGATATCGTTCTCATCTGCCTTGATCTTACCCGGGAGCTCTCCGTACATGGTGAAGTACTTATCCCTCGCCTGTTCGATCAGTTCGTCTCTGTGGGCAAGAATAAGTGTATTGCCGTCCCGCTGGTGTGCGACTGTGTTAAATACCACCGTCTTACCGCATCCGGTCGGAAGCACCAGCAGCTCCCTGTCCCATTCAGACCACTTATCATTTATTGCCCGAACCGCCTCTAGCTGATACGGCCGCAGCTTAAATGAATGGGAGCTCATCATCGGCATCACCTACATCCATAAAGCCGTCCTTCTTAGCCCACGCATCGTCATTAAGGGTCACTGCCGGGGCTTTTGACGGCGGATAGAACTTCTCTACACGGTTGAATTCGTTGCCATTGTTTCCCTCTACGGTCGTGATCAGACAGACCCCGCTCATGCCGTCCATCTTGTTCAGATCAACATTCATCTTGCCCTTTTCCGGAACCATACCGACGCATTCCGCAAAGGTCCGCACCAGGAACAGCATTTTCTTGCAGATAAACAGATTACTTCGAAGCGTCACAGTTCTATCTGTAGTAGGAATTTCCAATTCACAGGTGACCTGTTGGGTGTTCTCGGGAATCTTCTTAGAATTGCCGGAATAATATCCGACCTCATGAGATGCTACAGTGAAGTGATAATCACCCTCCGGAAGGACTTCAAAAGTATTGTCATCGAGTTCCAGATTATTAATGTTTAATTCAGCCATTTGCCTTTTCCTTTCTAGCGCATGCTATACATAATTTTTTGCCGTATTTGTTTTTAGTTGCATTTGCGATAACCTCTGCGGACCTTCCGTCTACTGGAAGGATTTCTTTGCCGCAGACCTCGCAGAATATCTTTTCCTCGGTTGGCCTCTCTGGTGATACCCTCACGGCATCCACCATTTCGCCGAACGCAGAAATCTTTTTAACCTTCAGTGTGATCTTCTTCCCGGCCCAGTCCTCAATGTATGGAGTCCCCCACACTTTTGCGATCATGCCGCCGTTGGTCTTGTTCAGGATCAGCGGCTTGATGTCTTCCACAAAGTAGGCGACTGTACATTCTTCCTTGCCGTTCTGATTCTGAACGATTTCCCTCTTGACCTCTTTGATGGTTACGGTCTTTTCTTCTCCCGGCTGGAAGTCCCAGGAACCGAGATAATTAGGTGATGTCAGCTTCTTCCAGTGTGTCTTATTCATCTCCTATCAACTCCTCATTAGCATATCCAGGCCACTGCCCTGCTGTTTTGCATAAGTGGTATAATTCAATAAGATCCCGGAACTGTTCACGGCCTTCATCAATAAAGCCCTGGTCACAGAAATAGACCCTCACCGCATAAGGCGGGTTCTTCTCCTGGGCTACAAAAGCAAACTTATAAGACTCCAGTGTCTCAGCAAAAACGCCTTCTGTATACATTGCCGCCTGCAGCTTGTATCCGTAGCTTCTGCAGGCCCGCTCAAAATGACCGTCCTCACAGCTGTTTGTGGTCTTATAATCCACGATATACTTTTCACCGCCGTACTCAGTCAGGCAATCTGGTCGGCACTTACACGGTTCACCTGTTTCCGGATCTGTCCACTCGATCGGGACCTCATGCCTTCCTGTTTTTAAGAGTGCGGCGGCGGTAGGATGGGCCTTAACGGCCTCATCCATTGCCTGAATCACTTCAAGGTCTGCAGGCTTAATCACCGATCTGTTTCCCAGAGACTCCATAAACTCAGCCCATGCAGCCTTTCCTGCTTTCGTCCGCCTGTCTACTTCCGGAGCTGTTACATAAGTCTTATCAAACTCTTCCGGTTCCAGGATGAACTTGTGTGCCGCAGTCCCAAACTCCATTGCCGGAGTGCTTTCACTTGGATGCGTGACCGCATACAGATAATGAGCGGGGCTCTTTCGTAAGAGCCACAACTCAGACCTCCTTACTGCTGGAATCTGATCGTAATTCATCTTCGTCCTCCTTTTTGAAGCAAATACCAATTCCCATCTTTTCCGGATTCTCCGCTGCAAATGCGGCATTAAAAACATCATTTACAAATGCCCACGCTTCAGTCCTGGTTTTAAACTGAATCGCATCGTTATATCCAATCGTTACATAAACCGTCATCTATAATCTCCTCCCCTCATAGATACCTTCTTTCGTTAGATGATTAATTACTGTCTGCGTACTGCATCCGACATCGTCTGCAATCCACGCTACCGATCTCGGCGGGTTCGCCTTGTACAGAGCCACGACCCTGTCATGGTCGACCTTCTTCTTTTCCTTCGGCTCCGGTTCCTGTACGGGTTCGGGTTCATGTTCTTCTTCCTCTGGCTCCTCAAACCGCATGGTCAGTAAATTCTCAAGACAGTAATCATGGTAATGTCTGATCTCTTCCTCCGAGTCAGGCAGGAAGCTGTCCTGGTAGCCGATACGCCCAGGCAGGACTGCCCTGACCGTATCTGTGTCCGTGTCGATAACTCCCTTGCAGAAGTCGCACTGGTAAGTGATTTTAACGCTTTTCATTGATAATCTTCCTTTCGTGTGTTATTCTGAAATTGTGTTATTTTGAAACTGGCTCGTCCTTAGCGGCGGCCTTTTTCTTTTTGCTCATTACTCTCTTAAAAGCCAGATTCCTCCTCTCTTTCTTACTGGTGGCAAAAACCACATTCGCCAGATACCACCAAAAGAGGATGGTTAAGCAATACCAGCAGAAGAGCAAAGCCCATATCTCTCCGTATTCCCCGAGATACCAGATGCTCATGGGTATTCCGATCAGAGCCAGGACCGGGGCGATTCGGTTTAACATAATGCTCATTCCGACCACGCTTTCTTGACAGCGTGGTACACGGCACTATACATCAATCGATACATCTGTTTATCTGTCATGTCTTTCAAGGCTCTTTCCTCACGTTTAGGGTTTTCCTCACGTTTCCCTTCTTGGATCACCTCGTAATCTTTTAGATCGATGTTGTAATTTTTATGCAGAAATACCACTGCATGCTTGGAAATTGTTTTTCTTCTGATAGTATCGGACATATAATTGCGGTTGTGCCCCATCGCTTCTGAGACATCGCCTTTTATCAGATTTCTTTTCTCAAACTCTGTTATGAGTTTGTCAGGATCAATTTGTATAACTGCCATACAACCACTCCCTCATCCATCCGCTGACCATCAACATCAGTGTTGATACTCCACAGACATAAGTCGGCACCATGCTCTCACTGTCCACCATGCAGGCCGACAGAATCACCGTGACCACATTGACTGCAATTACAATGTTCAACAATGTCTTCATATCAATACCCTCCTTCTCTGTAATAAACCCGCCCCGGTCTCTCTTTAATAGTCCTCATGACCCCGGACCCCTTCTCGATCAGCACCTTCAGACCGTTCCTGGTCGCTACCCTGTAGCAGATTGTTTCGGCCTTCGCTTCCCTCATCCTCGGGTCCTTCCGGACCGTGACCAGTGCACCGTCTCTCAGTTTCCTTATCTCTTCCGCAGTCATCCTGCGGCTGTTCAGCGTTGTCCTTCTCATGCATCCACCTCGTAGCAGAACCCCATCCGGTCCCTGATCGGCCTTGGAGCCGACGCAGACCCGGATAAGACATGCTGCAGACGCTTTTCTTTTCCGTACCGAACGATACGGAATTCACTCTTCCTGTCTGTGTTCTTCTTCCGGATCCAGACGGAAGAGCCTACTTCTAACTTCTTAACCGCTTCAGCTTTTATCTCTTTCATGAAACCTCCTTCATGCCACATCTTCCCAGTCTTCCTTACGGAATGGTGGGACTGTCTTTCTCAGGTTCTTGTCCCGGAGCCTGGTCTTATACATCCGATAGTCTAGCCAGGCGTAATAGTTGACCAGGTCATCGACTATCACCGTCTTCGGGTATCGCCTTCCTATCTCTGCCTTTACTCCGTCCCTGATCGCCGCCACTGTCCAGCGGGACAGGCCGGTCAGTTCACAGATTTTGGAAATTCGGAGATAGGGGACAGGTTTTGTCATAAGCGTCACCTCCAATCTCTCACCGACACCCTCACAGCTCCCCACAGGGATGAAGGAATTTACAAGGGCTATATATTGTCACTAACACATTAAATAAAGGAGATATAAACCTGCGGGGATGTGTCAGGATGCCGGTATATGATGATATAAAATTGTTATCAGTTCTCGTTTTCAGCTAGCACATCAGGCAAAAAAATATCATCAAGCGTACAGCCATAGATCCTGCAAATACTCATTAGCTGACCAGCAGATGGGAATGTTCTGTGTGCTTCCCAGTTCTGAATAGTTTTCTCGGTTACAGCTAACTTTTTCGCAGCTTCCGCCTGATTCATGTCTGCGTTTACTCGCAGAGCCTTTAATGAGATCTTCAAATTATCACCTCCTCGCTTTAAGCTAGCTCCATGATACTAGCTTTAAGCTAGGTTGTCAAGCCATAAGCGAAATTAATTTACTTTGGACTTGTTTAAATTTTCGCTTTATGTTATTATCTCTATACATAGGAAGGGGAGGGATCGCAATGGATGAGAAATTAAAAGAATTGTTCAGCAAGAACCTAGTAGATCAGCTGTTAGCCCACGGCGAGACACAGGCCAGCATGACCAGATATATGAAGATTTCATCCGCAACTGCGTCGGACTGGTGCAACGGCAGAAAGATGCCAAGAGTCGATAAGATACAGGCCCTCTGTTCTTGGATGGGTATTGAATTATCTGATCTGTTAGAAGAGAAATCTGATAAAACCACAAAACAAGCAGAATACTACCTCGACGATGAAGCCAGAGAGTACGCAGAGTTCCTGCATAAGAATCCAGAATACAAGGTTCTTTTTGACGCATCCAGGAAAGTGAAGAAGAAAGACATAGAATTCGTGACCGAATTCATCGAAAGGATGAGCTAGTTGATAGAAAACATAAGAGTGTACCAGGTAGAGATGCCTGCCCGTATCAAGGCATATACAGTCAAAAAGGATGGTTTCTATACCATCCTCATAAACTCTATCCTGGCCAGGGAACAGCAATTGAAAGAGTATGATCACGAATATAAGCACATCATCAACGGAGATTTCGACAAGACTTGTTCCGTTGACATGATAGAGATTTATGCACATAAATAAGGAGGGATTTTATGAATGATAAGAAAGGAAACAAGAAGGTAGGGTGCTTATCACTTCTGCTGATACTGGTTTTGTTTGTCGCTATATTTGCCATAATCGGCTCTGGAGGCGACGATACTGAAACAAAGAAAAAATCAAAAGAAGACGCGACAACAGAGAAGAAGATTGACTGGACTGTGGCTCATAATGACGATGATCACATGGCCACTTATGTAACTATTTTACAGGAAGGCGTGGACAAATATGTAAACGGAGTTGACTGGCCGTGGTCCTTCGACGCTTATAAATTTGTGGATTATGATGACACTAAGAGTGGATGCATAGTTGGGTTTACGGATCCGATCGGAATAGACGGCGTAGTAGAAAAACAGGCAATGACCGTCATTTTCACTATAGATCCAGATGGCGAACATTATCAAATAAACTCTGTTGTTGTCGGAGACACAACTTTCCAAGACGATGGGAAAATGCAAGATATTGTCAATAAGCTTAATGGAGAATAAATTGATTTACTAATAAAAAAATCCGCCACCCCACTACTCAGGACCAGGATGACGGATCAGGGCATGTGGTATACACACCTCTATCTTATTTAGTATATCGCATGCCCTTCTTAAAGTCACCATTAAGGAGGGATTTTTTATGTGGATTGAGGAACTGAAAACGGGCAAGCTCCGGGCAGTAGAACGTTACACCGACCCGCTGACGGAGAAACAGAAGAAGGTATCCATCACGATACCGGATAGGAAAAGAAAGACACTGAAGGAAGCTGAGAAAGCATTAGAACAGAAGATAAAAAATGCTCTGGAAGTGAAGTCTGACCGTCTGAAACTGGAAGAACTGGCGGAGTTGTACCTTGCGGACTGTAAAAAGAGGCTGAAACCATCAACGATACACAGAAAGACAATCGTGATAGATAAGTTGTCTGAGGAAATCGGAACCGATGCCTACATCGACAAACTTACGGCCAAATGCATTTCAAACTGCTCTTTGTCTGCCGGGTGCGTTAAGGAAATAAAATCCATGCTGAAGTGGGCATACATCAACGATTACATTGATGACATAAACTTTCTTGCAAAAATCAAAACCCCAGAACGCACTCACAGGGAAGGAAAGAAGTACATGGAGCCCGAGGAGCTCACGAGCCTTCTATCCCGTATCCAGCGGGATGATTACCGGGATCTGACCGAGTTCCTTGCCCTGACAGGCATGAGGGTAGGGGAGGCCCTTGCCATCACCATCGATGACATCGACCTCTCCGAGCGTCTGATCAGTGTCAACAAGACATTCTACGGTAAGACTATGGTGCTGAACGATTCCCCAAAAACAGAATCATCGAGGCGAGAGATTTACATCCAGGATGACCTGCTGACACTGGTCAAGAGACTGTATCGGTCAACCAGGGAAAAGTCGATGTTTACACAATGTAAATATATTTTCCAAAACAACGGAAAAGCAATCAATTATAACACTTATAGCAAAGTCCTCAGGCGTCACGGAATCCATCCTCACATGCTCCGACACACCCACACTGCCTTGCTGGCAGAGCAGGGAGTCCCTCTGGACGTGATAAGCAGAAGGCTCGGACATGAGAACAGTAAGATTACAAGGGAGATATACTATCATGTTACGGAAAAGCAGCGGGAGAAGGACCACGAAGCAGTCCGCCGTGTGTCCATATTCTGAGGGGCAGAAATGGGGCAGAATGGGGAAACATTATTCTACATTATACAACATTAAAACCTCAAAACCCCGCATAAAACCACACTATTCAACATTATCCCATGTTAATCTGATATCCCCGAGGAATACCGCCAGGCATAGACATTACCAGACCATTAAAAAAGCCGGGAAAGCAGACTGCTTCCCCGACGTATAGATCCTGATCAGACAGACCGCGGTCAGCGGAGTCTGCCCTCTGATCAGGATTTTTTATGGCCTTTTTATGGTTTTATATAGCCGGTTACTATCCGGCGCTTTATACATATTAATTAATAATTATTAACGACAGCCATACTGCCGGTCCTGGCTTTATCCTTATCTGGTCCCGTAATTCCCGGTAATGGTCACCATCCCCATCCGGTCCTTACCTGCCTGATTCCGGTATGGCCAAGATCCCCGGCCCACAGGTTTCTGGTCTGTTTATTCCTGAGCGTGACCTTTTGCCTTGATGACCCAGATCACATCATCGACACAGGACTCACAGGTCTCCTGGCTCTCAGCTTCCACCATAACCCGGATTACCGGCTCTGTACCACTCTCACGGACCAGGATCCTTCCAGTATCGCCCAGCTTGTCCGCCACCTTTTTCACCTCGGCCTGGACATCCGGATCATTCTGGGCCTCCGGCTTACTTTTGACACGGATATTCTTGAGCACCTGGGGATAAATCTTTACCGGGGAAGCAAGGGTATGAAGGCTGGATTTGGACTCCAGCATAACCTCCATCATCTTGATAGCTGTCAGGATACCGTCTCCTGTTGTAGCATATTTGCTGAAGATGATATGGCCGGACTGCTCTCCACCGATACGATGTCCGTTCTTTACCATGTTTTCATAGACATACTTATCTCCTACCGCCGTCTTTTCATAGTTGATACCAGCTTCATCAAAAGCCTTGTAAAGGCCGAAATTCGACATGATTGTGGTAACTACCGTATTATTGACCAGCTTGCCCTGGTCTTTTAGATATTTGCCATAGATATAGAGGATCAGGTCCCCATCCACGATCATACCAGTCTCGTCCACGGCGATGCAGCGGTCCGCGTCACCGTCAAAGGCAAAACCGGCGTCCAGCTTATTTTCAATGACAAACTTCTGCAGGACCTCAATATGGGTGGAGCCGGCATTCATGTTGATGTTGGTTCCGTCAGGGTCTGCGTTAATCACAAAAGTTTTGGCTCCCAGGGCATCAAAAACACTCTTGGCGATCATCCAGGCACTGCCGTTGGCACAGTCCAGTCCGATCTTCTTATCCTTGTAGGACCGGGTAGCCAGAGAGATCAGGTAGCCGATATAACGGTTCCTTCCCATGGCATAATCCACTGTCCTGCCAATCTTGTCCCCCACTGCCAGAGGAATCTCCAGTTTGTCGTCAATATAGTCCTCAATCTTCAAGATGGTATTCTCATCCATCTTCTGACCCTTGGAATTAATCAATTTGATTCCGTTATCATAGAAAGGATTATGGCTTGCGGAGATCATAATCCCACAGTCAAACCCTTCTGTACGGACCACATAGGAGACACTGGGAGTGGTAGTTACATGGAGCAGGTAGGCATCGGCCCCCGAAGCCGTCAGGCCTGCTACCAGAGCATACTCAAACATATAGCTGGATCTTCTGGTATCCTTACCAATCACCACTCTGCAGCCTTTTTTATTTTTAAAATACCAACCAATAAAACGTCCAACCTTGAAGGCATGCTCCACAGTCAGTTTTACATTTGCTTCACCGCGAAATCCATCTGTTCCAAAATATTTTCCCATATTTGTGCTCCTTTATTTCTATATTTACCTCTGGTCATATTACCCTTTTACAGGAATAATCTTTTGTAAACGAAACTGAGTGCCCGTCCAAAAAGACAGGCACTCACTATTATAACAATTTAGGTTCAATTTTTCTACAATGAAATGAAATAAATTGATATTTTTCTTACTCGTGCCTGAGGGCAACGATAGGATCCAGATTGGACGCCTTAACTGCCGGCAGCAAGCCGAATACGATACCGATAATCATGGAAAATACTATAGCTATCACGATGGAAGGATAACTGATAGCCACCCTGGCCCCCTCCATCTTGGACCAGACCTCGGCAGCCACAACTCCGGCAATGGTTCCCAGGATACCTCCTGTGGATGTAAGAACCGCTGCCTCAGTCAGGAACTGGATCAGGATCTTATTCTTCCTCGCTCCAATAGCCTTCTTAAGGCCGATCTCTCTTGTTCTCTCTGTGACAGATACCAGCATGATATTCATAACACCGATACCACCTACCAGAAGGGATATGCCCGCGATCCAGATCAGCTGCTGGTTCGTGGAATTAGCCAGCTGCTGGGTCTTTTCCGCCGTCTTTGTCAGATCCTCGGCCCTGTACTTTACATTAGCTGAGTCCTTGATTCCCATATATTCATTGAGGAAAGATGCCACCGATTTACCCACATCTGTCATGGTGTCTGTGGAATCTGCCAGGGCAATCACATTCTGAGGCTCATCAAACTGGGCCACCATGGGCCAGTCAACATCAGGAATCAAAACCACACCCTGGCTGCTTCTGCCGCTGACATAAGTATCGTAATCTTCCTCTGAATTAATCTCAGGAGCGAATTCTTTAGCCTGCTGGAAGACACCTACGATGGTGAAAATCTCTCCCTTGATATCCAGAACCTTGCCGATGGGGTCTTCTGCCGGGAAAAGGCCTTCTGAAGCCACGCTGTCTATGAGGGCCACCTTTCTGAAATTGGTGAAATCATCCTCCACCAGATTCCTGCCCTTGTAAATGATATTACCACTGGCGTGGAGATAATGGGAATCACCGCCCACCAGGGTTCCGTTCTGCAGCTGGGTAGAATTATAGAAAATATCCTCGCTGCCTTCCCTGAAGACATATAAGCTGGCGTCGAGTACATGATCCATCTCATTGATCTGGTCCCTGACATCGGAATCCAGGACCTTAAAGCCTTTGGGAATACCGCCGTAGGCCATATCGTAATTGAGGTCTCCGCTCTCGGTAATCCTGACATAGACAGAGTTGGTACCTGAGCCGATCAGGTTCTCCTGGATCTTCTTGTTGGTACCATTGATAATAGATACGATAGCTATGATGGCCGCAATTCCGATAATGATACCAAGCATGGTCAGAAAGGAGCGCAATTTATGAGCCCAAACACTTTGAAAGGACTGTCTTACATTTTCAAACATGTCATCGCCTCCTTAATAATCATATACTCCATAAACATCATCCGAGTCGGAATCTACTATTTCCGTTTTCGCTCCTTCCACCATATCCTTGTCAGGATAGGGGAAGGCTATGTAATCTTCATCGGTAAGTCCGTCAAGAATCTCATAGTACTCTTCCACAGACTTTCCTACTTTAACTACCTGTTTATGAAGAAGTTTGTCCTTGCCCCTCTTAAAGACATAATAACTTCCTCCATCAGACCGGACATACTTCTTCTCCAAATAAAGACCACTTTCTGCCTTACCCATGGAAACTGAGTCAAAGAGCACATAAACCTGGTCATTGCTGTTGAGACCTTCCGCCTGCTCCACATAGGCTGTTACCGGATAGTAGGAGCTGTTTGGATTAGATGCCATACTGAAAGAGTAATCACTATTGTTTTCGGATGAAGGATAGGGTGAAACCTCTGTCACTTCAGCCTCATAGCTTTCCGATGTGGCCCAGGACTTGCAGACAACCCTGCCTCCCACCTGGACATCATCAAGTTCCAGCTCATTGATAAGGAAATGTACAAACATTCCCGTTTTAGCTTTTACGATGATGGCCGGGCTGTTGTCGGTAGGAATGGTATCAAGGGTACAGGACTTGGTTACGGTTCCTTTGAATTTAGCCTTGATGGTGGCCTTGTCAATCTTGGCCTTGTCTTCTTTATATTTTATCTTACCCTCAGCAATGGCCTTCTCAACTTCCCAGATCTCCTCTTCCTTCTCCTGGATTTCTTCTTTGAGCATGGATTCTGTGGGAGTGGTGCCTTCATCGGAAGTTCCATCCAGGCCGCTGCCGTCAGAGCCGTCAGAACTTGACGAACTGCTGGAAGAGGAGCTTTCGCCCACCACCGTGTCCACGCTGGAATTGGCCGCTCCATTGCTGATCATACTACTTTCATCTTCCTCTGCCTGCAGCTTGCTGTCATCTTCAATCACTGTCAGCTCAAGACGCTTGATATGACCGTTGAGATTGGCACTGACTATAAGGATATTATTAATCGTCTCATCAGCCCCCACTGTCAGAACTCCGTTCTGATCGATGGTGGTGGAGGCAGAGCTATTATTGGCCACGGAATAAACCACTGTGATCCCTGAGATTGCCGTGCCGTCGGCATAGGTGGCTGCCGTGTAAAAATGATGGATATTCCCGGCACCGACCTTGCCGTTATTTACCATGTCATCAGCACCTGACAGATTGAAAGATCCAAGAACTTTCTGATGATCGCGGCAGGTGTTTATGGGATACATCGTATCATCATTCACTGTCTCGTCCATAATGGTCTTCTGGTTATTACCATTGATCGTGAAGGTCAGTGAATCGTCATACTTCCTGTTTTTCAAGTCTTCCTCACTGGCACACTGATAGAAAATGTATGTAGCGGAACTTCCACAGAAGGTCTTTAAGATGCTTCCCTGAATAGAAGCTTCATTTCCTTTGGTGCCCAGGAGATAAAAACGGACCGGCTGACCATTTGCCGTATTACTGCCTGCATTGGCGGCATAGGCCTGGTAGTCCGCGTTATTGGTATCAAACTGGGTAGGCTGGAAGCTGGTCTCCTCAGCATGGGCTTCCATGGAGACCAGGTCCTTTAAAGTCTGCCTGAAACCCTTAGCCAGCAGACCGGGTCTCTCCCGCCTGCCATCCAGATCTGAATTCATGTCAGTGTCATTATCATCACTGTTATCCGTTTCATTATTCAGACTACTGCTGTCGCTATCTGTCTCATCATCCTCTGATTCAGTGGTGCTGTCAGGAACAGTTTTAGTCCCTTTCAACTTCTCCAGCTCAGCGTTAAGCTTTTTAAGCTTTTGCTCCTGGAGCTGGATTTCCAATTCCTCCAGCTTTAGGTCAAGCTCCTCAGACTCCATATTATATTTAAGAAGCTTGCTTCCTTTTTTTACCACATCGCCTTCTTTGACGTAGATCTTCTCCACAGTCATGCTGCTATCAACGATTACCTGCTGGACGTAATCAGAGGACACAGTTCCCGTGTGGGATTCCTCCTCGCTCTCTCCATAATACATGTAACCGTTCATGGCTCCGACTGACTTTACTTCTACCACCTTTTTACTAGAGGCGGAAAAAGGTCCAGTGGAACATCCGGAAGCGCCTGTGACAAGAACAAGGATCATTATGCAAGTAATTATTTTTCTATATAAGCCTGCCACCTGCTATCTCCCCTTCCATATTCCCGTTAAGGGAATCATCATGATCCTCTGAAATTCTTCCATCAAATATTTTGACGACTCTCTTGGCGTGAGAGGCGATATTTGCATCATGGGTAATCATGATCACCGTAACCCCATCTTTGTTGAGCTCTTTAAAGAGTCTCATAACCTGGACGCCGGACCTGCTGTCCAGGGCACCAGTCGGCTCATCAGCCAGGATGATCTTAGGATTATTAACCAGGGCCCTGGCTATGGCAACCCTCTGCTGCTGGCCGCCCGAAAGCTGGTTGGGCCGGAACTTAACACGGTCCTGAAGACCAACCCTCTGCAGGGCTTTAAAGGCGATCTCTCTTCTTTTTTTTGGAGGAATACCCGCGTAACTCAAAGGCAGGGCCACATTATCCAGGGCAGTCTGCTTGGGAAGCAGATTAAAGCTCTGGAAGACGAAGCCAAGAGTATTAAGCCTCACATCGGACAGTCCATTCTCCGAATAGTTGACGATGGATCTGCCCTCCAGGATATACTCGCCCTCCGTCGGCCTGTCCAGGCAGCCGATGATATTCATCAGTGTTGTCTTTCCTGAGCCTGATGGACCCATGATCGCCAGATATTCTCCTTCATCGACTTTTAAGTTGATATCTTTCAGAACCGGAATTACAATCTTGTCCTGGAAATAATTTTTGTAGATATGTTTTAATTCCAATAACATGCTTATGATATCCTCCTCTGACGGATCCATCCTACTGGGACTGGTCCTGCAGCTGTCCGGAATCTATGACCACGCCGTCCTGGCCTACAGGTCCGTCTCCTTCTACTACAGAATCATCACCCTCAAATTCTACATTTTCATCAATGCCGTCATAATCATCGTAGCCTTCCTCGAGCATTTTCAGATCTTCTTCGCTCTCAATCTGGTCGATATTATCTAATTCTCCCAGATCATCTTCATAGTCCTCACCGTCGCTGGTCTCAGTCTCAAAGAAGGGGTCTTCCGTGGACTGGAGGAAGGTCTGTTCTGCCGATACCTTGACGCAGGTCATTCCGGCTTTCAGCCCGGACTGGCTGGCATTGGCGATATAGTCACCCTTTTCCAGACCCTTGGTTATCTCATATTCATCAAGGTCAGGATTATAATTATCCCCGACTGTAACTTTCTTCTTCTCCAGCCGGTCATGGCTGTCGGCCATCCATACATAGAACTCACCGTCCTCCTGGGCCAGGTAGGAAGAATTCAGCCAGATGCCGGTTCTTGTCACATCCTGATTATTATCCTCCTCAATCAGGACATGCTGCCCCATCATAAGTCCTTCATCACTGTCTAAGTCAATATAGAAATTATAGTAGGAGGAGGATTCGCTGGAAGTTCCCTCTCCACCCATATAGTCGTCCATTTCTGTGGAATCCTTGGCAGTCTGGTTGGTCTTGATCTCAGAGATGACTCCCTTCCAGATCTGGGTATTATCAATTCTGGAACGAACAATCACCCGTTCTCCCTCGCTGATGTCAGACTGGTTCTGCTCGCTGATCTTACCTTCAATCCGGTAATCGCCGATAGCCAGAATGACCATATAGTAGCTGTTCTCATTTCCATCGGTTATGGGCATGGTCTCACTCTCAGAATCATCGCTGCTACCCTGGCCAAGGTTTTCATTAAGGCTCTTGACAACACCGTCGATCTTACTCTTAACCGTAGCGTTCTTGATGGTCTTTTTCAGCTTTTTAATCTCTTTTTTATCCTGCTTGATATCCAGTTCATTTCTCTTGATCTCGGCCTGGGCTTTCAGGATTGTGGTCTGAAGCTCCAGCTTCTCTGAAGAGCTGGCGCTATTCAATGCTTTCTCAGACTGTTCAATCGTCTGCTTATTCGTCTTATTGGCATTTTCCTTCTCCTGGATATCCAATTCCAGTTTCTCCTGGTTAAGCTTAAGCTCATCTGTGTTATATTTGAAAAGCTTGTCGCCAACCTTAACCTGCTGGCCTACCTTGACGTAGCACTTGGCCACTGTCATATTAGAATCAAGGGAGATATTCCAGGCATCCTGGGAAGCCACGATACCTGTATAGCGGTTGAGTACTCCACTGGAAGATCCGCTGTATTCCATAATCTGTCTTACAGAAGATACATAAACCTTACCTTCTCCGCCACTGTTGAGGTTTCGGAAAACAAAAGTAAGTACCACGGCCAGAACGGCAACCGCAGCTATGGCAGCCGCGACAATCTTCTTTACAGGCAGCTTCCTGTCCATGTCATCAACGTATGTAATCTCGTCATCACCAAAACCACTGCCGCCGCTGACACTGGTCTTTTCAACAGAATTTCCAGGCACCGCTGCCGGCCCCTGGTCTTCATTATCATCTGGTCTGACTGTTTCTATTTCTTCACTGCCAGCCGTCTCTTCCGCCGGCAAAGGCTCTGCCGTCCCCGGAAGATTCTCTTCCTTGCCGGCATCTGCCACTGTCTGTCCAGCCCCTTCTGTCTGGTCATCTTTCTGATCAACTGCCTGAATCTTCTCTTCTTCTGGCATCTCTTCTTCAAACTCCTCATCCATCAGATAGACAGGAGCTTCTTCTGGAAGCTTCTTCTTTCTGCTGAAGAGTTTTTTAAGGAAATTCACTTTCCCTTTGCCCTCCTGACCAGTTTTAGAAGAACTGTCCCCCGGAGCCAGATCTGGATCATCAGAAAGAAGCACTTCCTCCTGGTCATAATCATCCGCCATATCATCGGCCAAATCTATCATAAGATCCCCATCCTCAAGGTCTGAGTCATCCTCATCCTTATGTTCTATCAGATCCTGGATGTGATTTAACTCCTCCTCATATAATTGGAAATCTTTTTTATTCTTTTTTCTCCAAAACATCTTTTGCCTCCTGCTACTTCCTCATCCTTCTTATGTAAAAATAAATAAAAAAAATGTAATTTCCAAAAATAACACCTAATTTTCTCTTATGATATCACACTCATTACAAAAAATCATCATCTGTTTTTTATAATTCATACTTTTTTTTTAAATTATTTTGAAAAAAACATTCATTAGGACTTAGACGGGATAGATGTAGACAGGTAATTTTTATCCCGTAATTAAACATTTTTAATTGTTCATTAAATACTTTTATATGATTAATACTTCCATTTAATCAAATATTTCTATTTATTGAACAGAGAGTCTGGCTGACTATTATAAAAAACAGCAGTGCCTCTAATCTCCTGATCTGGCACTGCCGCTACTTATCTTTATAAATTCCTGATTCTTTCCATAGCTTTTTTGGTATTTTCATGACTGCCAAAGGCCGTCAGACGGAAATAACCCCTGCCACTGGGTCCGAAGCCGGAGCCCGGGGTCCCCACCACATTAGCCTCACTCAGCAGGTAATCAAAGAAGTCCCATGAATCCATGCCTTCCGGGGTCTTCAGCCATATATAGGGAGCATTGACCCCGCCGAAAACTTCATAGCCGCAGGCCGCCAGTCCTTCCTTGATGATCCTGGCATTCTCCATATAATAATCAACCTGGGCCTTCAGCTGGACCTTACCTTCAGGGCTGTAGCAGGCTTCCCCTGCCCTCTGGATGATGTAAGGGGCACCGTTAAACTTGGTTCCATGTCTTCTGGCCCATAGACTGTTAAGGGAAACCTCTCCCGCCTTCAGGTCTTTTGGGACCACGGTGAAGCCCAGACGCACACCGGTAAAGCCGGCATTCTTGGAAAAACTCCTGATCTCTATGGCACAGGTTCTGGCTCCCTGGCATTCGTAGATACTATGGGGAACATCGTCCTCTGTAATATAGGCCTCATAAGCGGCATCATAGATGATGACGGCCCCAATCCTGTTGGCATAATCCACCCAACCCTGAAGCTGACTCCTGGTCAGGGTTGTGCCTGTAGGATTATTGGGGACACAAAGGTAAATGAGATCAGGATTCTCACTGGGAAATGCAGGTACAAAGTCATTTTCTGCCGTACATGGCATATAGATCACCCTGCTCCAGGTCTCTGAGGCGGGATCATAAGTTCCAGTCCTTCCTGCCATGACATTGGTATCCACATAGACCGGGTAAACCGGGTCACAGACCGCAATCCGGCAGTCTTCACTGAAGATCTCCTGGATATTGCCGGAATCACTTTTGGCACCGTCACTGACAAAGATCTCATCTGCAGCGATCTGGCAGCCCCGGGCCTCGTAGTCCTCCCAGGCAATGGTATTCCGGAGGAAGTCATATCCCAGGTCCGGTGCATAGCCCCGGAAGCTTTCCGCCAAAGCCATCTCATCCACTGCCTTATGAAGGGCGTCAATGATGGCCGGTGCCAGGGGCTGGGTTACATCTCCGATACCAAGCCTGATGATCTCCTTGTCCGGGTGAGCCTCCTTGTAGGCAGCCACCTTTCTGGCTATCGTGGAAAAAAGGTAACTTCCCGGCAATTTTAAATAATTCTCATTCACTTTAAACATAGTTTTTCATCCTTTCTACAGACCATGCTCCGGACTGTCCGGACCAGAGTATGGTTTTTCATAAACAGGACCACTGCTGTCTCACTGCCCAGCTGCCGCCTCCGGGACCTGTTATCAGCTTATTCCAGATTGGCAGGGACTGTCAGGTCTCCGTCAAATACCACTGTGGCAGGCCCGGTCATATAGACCTGGTTTTCCTGCCGGTCCCAGAAGATCTCCAGGTCACCGCCCAGGAGATGTACTGTGAGCTTGTCTTCTGTAAGACCATTGAGCACACAGGCCACGCCCACGGCGCAGGCACCGGTACCACAGGCCAGGGTTTCTCCGGACCCTCTCTCCCAGACCCTCATATTAGCATGCTCTCTGTCCAGCAGCTCCACAAACTCCGTGTTGGTCCTCCTGGGGAAAAGGGAATGATTTTCAAAGGCAGGGCCCACGGCCTCTATATCCAGATCACTGACCTTATCGATGAAAACCACCGCATGGGGATTGCCCATGGACACACAGGTCATCTCCCATTTCTTTCCGCCGGCTTCTATGGGTACCCTGACCGGAGGCTGGTCCGGAACATTTACGGGAATCAGGGCCGGATCCAGAATGGGCTCTCCCATATTTACCCTGACCTTGCTGACCTTGCCGTCTTCCACAGTCAGCTTCAGATACTTGATGCCGGCCAGAGTCTCAACAGAAATCTCTGTCTGGTCTGTCAGACCATAGTCGTAGACATATTTGGCCACACAGCGGATACCATTGCCGCACATTTCCGCCTGGGACCCGTCAGCATTGTACATATCCATACGGAAATCAGCCTTCCCAGAAGGACAGATCAAAATCAATCCGTCAGAGCCCACGCCAAAGTGGCGGTCGCTGACATAGCGGGAAAGGGCCGGGGCATTATCCACCTGCTCCTTGAAGCAGTTCACATAGACATAATCATTACCCAGGCCATGCATTTTCGTAAATCTCATATTATCCTCCATCTTCTAAAGAGCTTCTAAAGCTTTCCAATAATAAATGATATCATTTGAATCCAAAGGCGATTATCACAAAATCTTTAAATCCATACTTGTCAATACTTAAATAGATACTGGTCCAGTTCCCAGCCGGATACCTGCCTGCTATAGTCCAGCCATTCCTGTCTTTTGGCCTCCAGGTATTTACGGCTGATATGATGACCAAGAACCTGGCTCATCAGCAGGTCCTCCTCAAAAGCCTGGCAGGCCTCCTGGAGACTGCCTGGCAATAATTCTACATGAAGCTTACCGAGCTCCTCAGCGCTCATCTCATACATATTTTTCCCAATGGGGTCAGCTGCCGGCAACTCCCTCTCTATTCCATCCAGACCGGCCGCCAGACAGACCGCCATAACCAGATAAGGATTTGAGGAAGGGTCAGGACTGCGGAATTCCACCCTGGTCCCGACTCCCCTGGAATCAGGAATCCGGATCAGGGGGCTGCGGTTCATGGCAGACCAGGAGACAGCAGTAGGCGCCTCGTAGCCTGGAACCAGCCTCTTGTAAGAATTCACAAGCGGATTACAGATCAAAGACATACCTCTGGCATGATTGAGAAGTCCTGCGATGAAATGATAGCATTCTTTTGAGAGCTTCATTCTGTCCTTTTTATCAAAGAAAATATTTTTTTCATCTTTCTTCAGGGCCATATTAATATGAAGGCCGGACCCATCCAGACCGGCAAAGGGCTTGGGCATAAATGTGGCATGAAGGCCATTCTTTTTAGCCAGGATCCTGACAGTCATCTTAAAGGTCATAAGAATATCGGCCATATCCAGGGCATTGGCCGGCTGGAAATCCAGCTCATGCTGGCAGGGTGCCACCTCATGGTGGGAGGCTTCGATCCAGAATCCCATCTTCTCCAGCATGTGGACCACCTCCCGCCTGGTATCTTCCCCGGCGTCCATAGGCTGTATATCAAAGTAGCCGGCATGATCGTGACCATCTGTCACCGGCCTGCCTTCCTGGTCCTTCTGGAAAAGAAAAAACTCACACTCAGGCCCCACTTCAAAAGAATAGCCCATGGAGGCACATTTTCTTAATACCTTCTTTAATATATAGCGACTGTCTCCCTCAAAGGGAATCCCCTCCGGCCGGTAAACATCACACATAAACCGGGCCTCCTTGGCCTGGCCATATCTCCAGGGAAAGATCTGGAAGGTCGCCAGGTCCGGATAGAGATACATATCCGACTCCTCAATACGGACAAAGCCTTCTATGGAAGAACCGTCAAAGGTACATTTATTATCCAGGGCCCGCTCCAGCTGGCCCGCAGTAATAACCACATCCTTGGGCATTCCAAAAACATCGGTGAACTGAAGATGGATAAATTCCACCTCTTCCTCTGCAGCCAAATGTATAATATCCTGTTTGGTATAATGTCTCATGGGTAACTCCTTTGAAAAATTGAATGATTTAATTTTGCAAATTGCAAAAACTAAGGGATAAACCCAGTTAAATCCTAAAAATATCAAATTATTTGAATTTTACCATAAATAAAATGCAAACACAAGTCCACACTATGATATTGTGGTCTACTTGGGAACAAAATGGGCCCCGGCTTCTAATTTTGGAATAAAAATGATAGAATAGGGAGAAAACAAGTATGATAGGAGGAACAATATGGCTAACAAGAGAAACTACCAGCATGAACTGGACCGGCTCATCGGGTCCCTGGACCCCAAATCCCCCAGGCCCTCCCTTCTTCTTCATGTCTGCTGTGCTCCCTGCAGCAGCTATGTCCTGGAGTATCTGGCTGGGATTTTTGACATTACGGTCCATTTTTATAATCCCAATATCACACCTGAATCAGAATACCAGAAAAGGATCCAGGAGCTGAAGCGACTGATCCGGGAGGCCGGCTACAGCGGCAAGGTCCATTTCACCGAAGGCATCTACGAGCCGGATGCCTTTTTCCGGATGGCCCGGGGTATGGAAGACCTGCCTGAGCGGGGTCAACGCTGCTACCACTGTTATGAGCTGCGGTTAGAGGAAGCAGCCATGACTGCCAGAGACATGGGGGCCGACTATTTCACCACCAGTCTCTCTATCAGTCCCCATAAAAACGCCAGCTGGATCAATGAGATCGGAGAGCGGATGGCCAGCCGATACGGGGTCAGACACCTACCCTCTGACTTCAAAAAAAAGAGCGGATACCTCCGCTCTATAGAACTCTCCAGGCAATATGATCTCTACCGCCAGGATTACTGTGGCTGTGTCTTCTCTAAAAAGGCCGCCGAAAAAGAAGGGGCTGCCAGAAAAGCAGGCACAGGCCAGTCTTCTTAAGGGAATCAGCCCAGGATCGGTCTTCTTAAACGGCTCAGCCCAGAACCGGTCTTCTTAAACGGCTCAGCCCAGAACCAGTTTTCTTAAACGGATCTCAGGCCAGGACCGGTCTTCCCAGTCTCCGGCTGGTCTTGTCAGGCTTTCCGGATAAACTTGTCTCCGCAACTTGGGCAGGTGATCTCCACTCTCCCTTTGCCGCGGGGCACTCTCAACTGCTGCCGGCACCCCGGGCAGACAAAAAAGCGGAATGTCTTCTTCTGGTACTTCCTCTCCCTGCGTCTTTCCAGCGCCCTCCCAAAGGGGCCGGCGGCAGAGACAAGTATATCATTCTCCATCTCTCTCCGGTCCCGGTCTCTCGACAGCATCCTGAGGACGCAGAGAGCCATGGGGACAAAGCTGATAAAACCAAAGCGCCTGATCTCCTCATAGGGCAGCAGCAAAAGCAGCAGATCTATAAGGACTGTCAACAAAACCAGAACAGCGCAGACCGCGTCAAAACCATAGCGGCCCTTTAAAAATGTTCTCTCTTCTCCATGTCTGTCAGTCAAGTCTATCCCCTTCCTACCGGAAACCATACAAGATAATCAATTCCCAGATTCAAATCATATCTGGTCAGAACCTACGTTCTTACCAAAGTTCTTGCCAATACTCTTCTCAAGTATCTATAATAATACCTGTGTTTTTATCTGAATTTTACTCTATAGCCATACCTGTTTTCTTATCTGAGTTTTAATCTATATCCATACCGGTATTCTTATCTGGATTTTTACCTATATCCATACCGGTACTCTTATCTGGATTTCATCTATATTCTTATATGTATCCTTCCTGAAATCCTGTTCCAATAAAAACCCTCTTATTCCAGATGGTCATATCCTAATCAGATTCACATTCTAATCAGGGTGAACAGTCCTGCACTTGCCGCCATCATAATGATACCGGCCAAAAGGACACCCAGCATGGCGGCCAGAACGCTGGACTTAAAGTCCATCTTCAAAAAGCTGGCGGCCAGGGTTCCTGTCCAGGCTCCGGTACCGGGCAAGGGGATACCAACAAAAAACATGAGAGCCAGAAAGAGACCATGGCCGGCCTTGGCCTGCAGCTTGGCTCCGGCCCGCTCTCCCTTATCGACGCAGTAGTCACAAAAACGGCCGATCACTCCGGGGAAACTGCAGCCAATCTCCAGAACCTTTCTCGCAAAAAGATAGATGAATGGAACCGGAATCATATTTCCGATGATGGCGACAATATAGGAAGGCAGGAGGGGCAGGCCTATGGCCTGGGAATAGGGAATCGCGCCCCTCAGCTCAACAATAGGCACCATTGAAATCAAAAAAACTGTTAAGTACTTTTTCAGCATAACTATTTCCTCTTTATATTTTTTTAGCACATGGCCCAAGGCCAGTCAATGATAGGACTACATGACCATTTACATTCATTTAACTGCCTAACGGCGGAGGGACTGTTTCATCACCTCAATAAACTGCTGGTTATTCTTTGTTTTCTTGAACATCTCCAGGATCTGTTCCATATTCTCATCAGCCCTTGATCCTGACATTTCCCTGTGGAGAGCATAGACAACCTCCCTCTCTTCTTTGGTCAGGAGCAGGTCATCTCTTCTTGTACCAGACCGCTGGATATTGATTGCCGGGAAAATACGTTTCTCCGACAACTTTCTGTCAAGGACCAGTTCCATATTACCGGTTCCTTTAAATTCTTCAAAAACCACATCATCCATCTTGCTGCCAGTCTCCACAAGGGCAGTGGCCAGGATGGTCAGACTTCCTCCCTCTCTCATATTCCTGGCAGCTCCAAAGAACTTTTTAGGCATATGGAGGGCAGCTGGGTCAAGGCCGCCGGACAGGGTCCTGCCACTGGGCGGCACAATCAGATTATAGGCCCTGGCTAGTCTTGTGATGCTGTCAAGAAGAATCACGACATCCTGTTTGTGTTCCACCAGTCTCTTAGCTCTTTCCAGAACCATCTCAGACACCCGGCGATGATGGTCGGGAAGTTCGTCAAATGTAGAGTAGATTACCTCTGCGTTCGGGCCCTCAATGGATTCCCTGATATCGGTTACTTCCTCTGGTCTCTCATCAATGAGAAGAACAATGACCTTCATGTTGGGCTGGGTCTTTGTGATACTTCTGGCAATCTGCTTTAAGAGGGTGGTCTTACCAGTCTTGGGCTGGGATACGATCATCCCCCTCTGACCCTTGCCAATAGGTGAAAGCAGGTCCACCATCCTCATGGACACCGGTGCGTCATCTGTCTCAAGACGGATAAGTTCATTGGGAAAGATAGGAGTCAGGTCCTCGAAATTCTTTCTCTTCTGGGCCTCATTGGGCTTATAACCGTTGACCGATTCCACATAAAGCAGCGCAGAATACTTCTCATTCTGGGTTTTAATCCGGATATTTCCCACCAGGATATCCCCTGTCTTCAGGTTAAATCTCCTGATCTGGGAAGGTGATACATAGACATCGTTTTCTCCGGGCAGATAGTTTTCACATCGGATGAAACCATAATTATCAGGCATGACTTCCAGGATTCCATTGGCCTTTGCCCCACTGTCTAAGGCTGCCAGATCCGGCTTGATGTCACCGGTATTCTCTTCATGGTCACCGGTGCCAGAATCCTGCCTTTCATTATTATAACGGCGGTCTGTCCTGTTTCCGCCCTCTTTCCAGTCCTGCCGGCCCTCATTTGTACGCCAATCCTGCCGACCCTCTCCTGGGCGCCAATCCTGCCGGTTCTCTCCTGGGCGCCGGTCCTGCCGGCCTTCTCCCGTCCTCCGGTCCTGCCGGGGCTCTGCCGGGCGCCAATCCTGCCGGCCTTCTCCCGTCCTCCGGTCCTGCCGGCCTTCTCCCGAGCGCCGGTCCTGCCGGCCTTCTCCCGTCCTCCGGTCCTGCCGGCCTTCTCCCGTCCTCCGCTCCTGCCGGCTCACAACCACACGTTGGTCCTGCCGGTCCTCATTCATTTGCATATCCTGCCAATCTTCATTCACCTGTGCACCCTGTCGGTCTTCATTCACCTGTGCGTCCTGCCGGTCTTCATTCACCTGCATGTCCCTGGCAGCCACTCTCTGGTCAGACTGATTCTCAGCGGCCACCTGTCCGGCATCAGGAAATGTATTTGCCCTTTCCTGGCCTTCCAGCTCCTCCAATCTGGAGATCAGATCCTGCTTTTTCAGCCCTGTGAGACCGCGGTAGCCCTTCTTCTTGGCATAGTCGCGCAGCTCAAGCAAAGTCATCTCATTATATTCCATGTTGTTCCTCCTGGGAATTATGATAAAGGATACTTCTTATATACATATCTGTACATTGCAGCAATAGAATACTATATGATAATTAATAAATCAGAATTGTGTTTATCTATTATATACCAAATATTTCTTTTTTTACAACAACAATTTTATAGCGGCAGCCGGGGAGGGCGGATTATCTTGCCTTTTTACTGGGCCAATGATAAAATAACCCTTATATCAGCCGGGCTTCCCCGGCTTTCCAACGCCAGAAAACAGGCGATTTCCAACATTGAAATAACACGAAACCGGAGTGAGAGATCTGCCATGGAAAGGTACAAGAGCTACAGCAGCTTTATAAAAGAATACTTTGGCGAGAAAATGTATAAGATCTGCCTCGATGGAGGCTTCACCTGCCCCAACAGGGACGGAAGCCTGGCCCTGGGGGGCTGCACCTTCTGCAGTGAGAGGGGCAGCGGCGACTATGCGGAACAGGCCAGTCTCAGTATAGGAGACCAGATCAGTCTCGGAAAAAGACAGACCTCCGGCAAATACCGGGGAAACCACTATATCGCTTATTTCCAGGCCTTTACCAGTACTTATGCTCCCACGGACAGGCTCAGGGCCTTATACGAAGAAGCCCTGGCCAGGGATGAAATCGCAGGCCTGGCCATCGGAACCCGGCCTGACTGTCTCAGTGAGGAGACTTTAGACCTGCTGCAGGAACTGAACCGGACCAAACCTGTCTTTCTTGAGATGGGCCTGCAGACCTGCCATGACCAGACAGCCCAAAGGCTGAACCGCTGCTATCCCAGCAGTCTCTTTGCCGACTCCTGCCGGAGGCTTCACAGCCGTGGTATCCGCTGCTGTGCCCATGTGATTCTGGGTCTGCCCGGCGAGTCCAGACAAATGCAGTATGAGACCATTGATTTCCTGAACCACCTTCCTGTCTCCGGCATAAAAATATCCATGCTTTATGTTCTTAAGGGGACGGCTCTGGGCCAGTCCTACCAGGACAAGCCCTTCCCTCTTTACTCTCTGGAGGAATATGTAGATGTAGTGATTGGATGCCTAGAGCGGCTGAGACCAGATATCGTCGTAGAACGCATGACCGGCGACGGTCCGGTTGATCTTCTGCTGGCTCCTGGATGGATCCCCCAAAAGGGCCGGGTTCTCAACCTTATCCACCACGAGATGAAGGTCAGGGATACTTACCAGGGCAGATATTATGAGGAGACGTGATCAAGATGAATGAGAATACATTTACTCTTTATAAACTTATGATACTTTACATGCTGGGTAATCTGGATTTTCCCCTGACCACAAGCCAGCTCAGCGAGTTTTTCATCAAAAGAGGCTACACCAGCTATTTTTCTTTCCAGCAGTCCTTAAATGACCTGGCGGAAAAAGAATTCATCATGGGAGAGACAGTCCGTAATTCCACCAGCTACCACCTGGGCAGCCTGGGTGAGGAAGCCCTGACTATGTTTGACAACCGGATTCCACCAGCCATAAAAAACGATATCCGTAACTATCTGCAGGAACAGAAATACCAGCTCCGCAGGGAGCTGGATATCCATGCTGACTACTACCCCGTCAAAAGGGGGGAATACATGGTCACGGCCCACATAAAGGAAAGAGGCAGCCTGCTGATGGATCTGCAGCTCAATGTGGTATCCAGGGACCAAGCCATACAGATCTGCGATTCCTGGAACCAGAAGAGCGAGCAGGTTTACGAAAAAATTATGGACATCCTGCTTTTTGATGACTGATTTAAAATATTTATAATCCCACTGAACTTCAAAATCCCCGGCCTTTCGACCGGGGATCCCTTTATATTGAGGCTCTTTATATTCTTTAGTGCATTGCGACCTAGTACATTACGACCGTTGTTCCGACTGGACACTCCTCATAGATGAAACGGGCATCTTCATTATAGCAGCGGATGCAGCCATGGGAGACCGGTCTTCCGATGGCCGGCGAACATACACTACCATCGTTATAAAGAGGCCGGGTATGGAAAGCATTCCTACCCTTATAGTGGCTGACATAAAGTTCCTTGGTATAATTGTAATACCAGCCTTTCTCCTTGTACTGGATCTGATATGTACCGGTGGGGGTACGGTTTTCCGCAGTACCGCTTGCGATGTCAAAGCTGCGGATCAACTTCCAGTTTCCCTTTTCCCCCTCAAATATATTACACTGCTGGGTATAAAGGCTGACCCAGATCAGGTATTTGGTCTTACTCTTATATTTTTTATAATGCACAAAGGCCAGCCGGACTTCCTTGGGATATTTCTTGGTCGTGTAGGTAACCCTGCTTTTCCCATAGTGGACAGACCGTACCTTCAAAGCCAGCATCTTCCACTGGTTTTTACCCATATACTGGGAAGGTACAAAGGTTTTTACCGGCGAGGAAGTAAGGCTTTCATAAACCTGGCCCTGGCTCTTAGTACATGCATAAACCTTAATGGCATAACGGTTATCGGGCGACAGGTTTTTAAGTACCTTTTCTGTTTCCTTGGTAGTGCCAAACAGCCTGTAATCATCCATATCCGTGGTTTTGAAGTAAAGATGATAGAAATCTGCGTCGGGTACAGTACTCCAGCGGATCTTAATACTGCCGGACTTGTCAAGATCAAGGAGCAGCTTCTGGGGAGCGGACGCAATCTTGGGCATGGTCACCTGGACAATAGCATCCTTGCCTACAGAAACCTTTGTTCCGGCAGCATTGACAGCGGCGACTTTGAACCTGTAGATCTTTCCTCCTGTAAGCTTGGGAATCGTTATAGAAGTCCCCTGCTGGTTGGAGGCTATATCCACATAAGCACCAGTGTCTGTCTGCTGGGATACATTATAACCGCTGGCATCTGAAACTGCGTTCCATGACAAGGTCACTGAATCTGCATTGACTACAGAGTTCACACCGATTACCTGGCCCGGCTCTGTGGCATAATCATAGGGAATCACAACTCCCTCACCAAAGACTGCCTTGCCCTTATGGTTAAGCAGGCTGATCAGATGGACCTGATAGGTCCCGGTAGCCAGCTTGGTTCCAGGTATATCAATGCTGCTCTTACTACTGTCGGTCCTGACCTGGATATCAAAAGCCGCGGCTGCCGGGTCGCTGGTCAGCCCAACGGCAAATACCTGATAAAGGCTGTCTTCCCCATTATTCCAGCGGAAGTTGAGAGAGCCGCTGCTGCTTTGGTTTATCATAAAATTATTGAGGTATTTCCCCGTAAAATAATAAACTGTCAGCTTCCTCTTGTTCTCTTTCCCTCTACCACATAGAACCAGCTTATAAATAGTATCCTTGGTGTACTTGTCACCCAGATTAACCGCGAGTGTCTTCGCTCCGGATACCTGCCTTCCCTTCTTCACGCATACCTTCTTCTGGTATACCTGCCAGGTGTAGCCTTTCTTGCTGAAATCTTCGTACTTGAGAACCAGTCTGCCGACAGAATCTACATATCCTATATGATTCACTTTCACTTCCGCGGCTTTGATCCTCACTGAACATCCCAACAGGAAAAGCATGACCAGGACCAGACAGAGAACTGCCGGATTAGCCTGATGCCTTCTTTCCATAACATCCTCCTTTTGCTTGAGATTATTCAGCTGCCTCATGGCAGTCTGCTTTGTTACAGTGCAGAGCACTTAGGCATAAATCGTCGCGGAACTAACCCTTCCAAAACCCCATGTACAGGAAAGATTTTAGAAAGATTATTGTATTATGCACCTTGTTATTATATAATCATATAGAAAAATCGTCAAGGAGGGAAACCATATGATAAAGTTTAATATCCCACCCCACACCGGAAAAGAGCCTGAATATATCGCCCAGGCCATAGCTAACCATAAGATTAGTGGGGACGGCGAATTCACAAAAAAATGTAATGCATGGATAGAAGAGCATACCGGTACGTCCGCAGCCCTGCTGACGACCTCCTGCACCCATGCTACAGAGATGGCTGCGCTGCTCGCAGATATTAAACCTGGCGATGAAGTAATCATGCCTTCCTATACCTTTGTATCCACAGCAGATGCTTTTGTCCTGCGTGGTGCCACAGCCGTATTTGTCGATATCCGGCCGGATACCATGAATATTGACGAGACACTGATTGAGGACGCGGTTACAGATAAAACAAAAGCGATCGTTCCGGTCCATTATGCGGGTGTTGCCTGTGAGATGGACACGATCATGGATATAGCAAAAAGACATGGTCTTCTTGTCATAGAGGATGCGGCCCAGGGCGTTATGTCCTCCTATAAGGGAAAGGCACTGGGTGCCATCGGGGATTACGGCTGCTACAGCTTCCACGAGACAAAAAACTACAGCATGGGCGAAGGCGGGGCTCTTCTGATCCGCGACCCGGCCAACAAGGAGATGGCCGAGATTATCCGGGAAAAGGGCACCAACCGGAGCAAGTTTTTCCGGGGAGAGATTGATAAATATACCTGGGTTGAGGCTGGATCCTCCTACCTGCCCAGTGACATGAACGCCGCCTACCTCTGGGCCCAGCTGGAGCTTGCCGACCAGATCTACCAGGACCGGATGTCCTCCTGGAACAGCTATTATGCCCAGTTGAGCGACCTGGCCCAGGCCGGGCGTATCAGCCTTCCTGTCATTCCTGAAGGCTGTGTCCACAATGCCCATATGTTCTACATCAAAACCGCAGACCTGAAGGAAAGGTCTGCCCTGATCAGTTTTCTGAAGGAGAGGGGAATCTCTTCCGTATTCCACTATATCCCGCTGCACGGTGCTCCTGCCGGGAAGCGGTACGGCAGATTCCATGGCCAGGACCGCTTTACTACCAAAGAGAGCGAACGTCTTGTCCGCCTGCCTCTCTATTACGGCATTGAACCTGAAAAAGTGGACCAGGTATGCAGGGCCATTCACACTTTCTTTGAGGCTTAAGTGGTCTGTCCACCAGTCTTTAAACCAGTATCATATGCCAGCGGGATCTGATGAAGCTGCTTCTGCCCCATTTTACGGACAGGCTCTTCAGCCTGGTCTCGCTGTATCTTTCGTTTAGGAGGAAATATGCTCCATTCAATAGTAGTACCCTGTTATAAGTCCAGTGCGACCATCAGAAAAGTCGTGGAAATGACCTCCGCAGAACTTGACCGGCTGGGCCGCCACGATTACGAGTTCGTCCTGGTGGATGACCGGTCCCCGGACGGGGGCAAGACCCTGCAGGCTCTGACAGATCTTGCCAGAGACTATCCCTATGTCAAAGTTGTATCCCTGGCTAAAAACGCAGGCCAGCATAATGCTGTCATGGCCGGTCTGAATTACACCCAGGGAGACCTGATCATAGCCATGGATGATGATATGCAGACCCATCCCTCCCAGCTCCAGTATCTGCTGGCTGAGATTAAGAAAGGCTATGATATCGTTTACGGCTATTATCCGGAAAAAAAGCACTCCCCCTTCCGTAATTTCGGAAGCTATCTCAACTATATAACCGTCAGGATCCTGATCGGCAAACCCAAGGATATGAAGACCTCCAGCTACTGGGTTATCCGCAAGTTTGTCCGGGATTATGTAATCCAGTATCGTAGTCCCTACACCCATCTTCAGGGTCTCTTTCTGAGAACCACCCGGAACATCAGTTGTATCCCCATCAAGCATTTTGACCGGGAGGTGGGCCAGTCAGGCTATACATTTAAAAAGCTGGTTCAGCTTTACTCCAACATCATGGGCTACTCGGTGGTTCCTTTGAGGATCTCCACCTACTGCGGTTATTTCTTCTCCCTTCTCAGTATCCTGGGAGCCATCTTCGTTATTATCAGGAAGCTGCTCAACCCCGCCATGGCCATAGGCTGGCCATCCATGATGGTAGCCATCTGCTTCTTCGGCGGATTGATCATGCTCTTCCTGGGCATGATCGGTGAGTACTTAGGACGGATGTTCCTGGGTATGAACCAACAGCCCCAGTTTGTAGTCAGGGAAGTCCTGACCCAGACCAGTCTTATGGAGACCGGCGGCCAGACCTTGGAGAAAGTTCCTTTGGCTGAAGATTCAGCCCCGGACATTTACGGAAAAGAGGGACAAGTTACAGATTAACTAAAGAAAGCAAGTCCAGGACGGCGGCAGTGGAAAATCAGCCGCCACCTTATTTAAGGAGAAAGATAAACCATGAAGAAGATTATGATTCTTGGTGCCGGTATCTACCAGGTTCCACTGATTAAAACAGCTAAAAAAATGGGCCTTTATACCATCGTTGTGAGCATACCGGGCAATTATCCCGGCTTCGCCCTGGCAGACAAGGTCTATTATGAGAATACCGTAGATGATGAAAAGATTCTCGCTATAGCCAGGGAAGAAGGCATCGACGGTATCGTCACTACCGGCACCGATGTCTGTGTCATCACAATCGGAAGAGTCTGTGATGAGCTGGGGCTCTGCGGTCTCTCCTACGAGGCAGCCCAGATTGCCGTTGACAAAATGAAAATGAAGACCCGCTATGAGGAATACGGAGTCCGGACAGCCAGATTCAGAAAGGTGGCCCTCGATGACCCGGATATTCCCTCCACCGTAGCCGGTCTGGATTTCCCCCTGATCTTCAAGTCTGTGGATTCATCAGGAAGCCGGGGAATCCGCCGGGTTGACAGTCTGGAGGAATTCGCCTCAGCAAAAGACTATGTCCGGGATAACACCCGCAAAGACTACTTCATCATCGAAGAGTTTGTAGAAGGAGAGGAATTCGGAGCCCAGGCCTTTGTCTATAACAATAATCTGGAATTTATCCTGCCTCACGGAGACTATGTCTTCCACGGGGACACCGGTGTCCCCATCGGCCATTTTGCCCCCTACGACCTGAACCAGGAGGTGATTGCCGACGCCAAGGACCAGCTGAGAAAGGCTGCCCAGGCTATGGGTCTCAACAACTGTGCCATCAATGCTGATTTCATTCTCAAGGACGGCAAGACCTATGTTCTGGAACTGGGCGGTCGCTGCGGAGCTACAGAGCTGGCTGAACTGACAGCCATCTACTATGGTTTTGACTATTATGAAAAGATTCTTCGCACTGCTTTAGGAGAGAATCCGGACTTCACCATTGACGGACCCTACACCCCCAATGCCAGCCACCTGCTCATGAGCGACAAAGACGGTATCATCCAGACTCAGGCTGACCACAATGAGCCCAGTGAAAATATCGTCGAAGTCCAGTTTGATTACCAGCCCGGTGACCAGGTTCACAAGTTCCGGGTAGGTCCCCACAGGATCGGCCACATTATCACCAAGGGCCAGACCTTAGAAGAGGCTCAGAAGCTGCTCTTCGAGGCCATGGACAAGGTTGAGATCAAAGTACAATAAAATACAAACCGAGGCTGTCCCACTAAAGCGGACGCCTCGTTGACCTAAAAGGTAGGAACCCCTCATGTCCTGTGTTCTGTCCATTGCTGGCATCTGTTCGTCTGATGACGGACTGATACCAGGCAAATGCCAAACACATTGGACATTGAGGGATTCTTGCCATTATCCCTAAACAATCTGTCCCCTTTAGCAGGACAGCCCATTTCCACTAGACAAGATCAGGAAAAGCCCGGTCCTTGATCAAGAGCAAAAGAACTGGTAAAACAGATAGAAAAAGCGTCACATGAGACCTGCCCATTTGAAAATGAATGGCTTATCCCATGTGACGCTTCTGTTTAATTCTGTTGATGATATTTATTCAATTAATAGTACATTTTCTCTATTCTGTTATGGGTTCCTCTTCTTCCCGGTCTAAAGCATAGGTCTCAATCAGATCCCAGATCTGGTCTCTTCCCTGCCTGGTGACCGCAGAAAAGGGTACAACCGGCACCCCGTCTATGACATGGAGGGTCTCCTTGACCAGCTTCAGCTGTTTGGAAAGCTGACTCTTTTTTATCTTATCAAGCTTGGTAGCTACAATGACCGGTGAAAAGCCGTTGGAGAGAATCCACCGGTACATCTGGACATCATTGTCGGTCGGCTTATGGCGGATGTCTATAAGCAGGAAAACCATCCTGAGCTGTCTGGAAGTGTGTAGATAATTCTCGATCATGGGTCCCCATTTGGCAGAGACGGACTTGGAAATCTTTGCATAACCATAGCCGGGCAGGTCCACGATATACATCTCATGATTTACATTATAGAAATTAATGGTCTGGGTTTTGCCTGGCTGACCTGAGGTCCTGGCCAGCTTCTTCCTGTTGACCATGGCATTGATCAGGGAAGATTTACCCACATTGGACTTGCCGGCAAAGGCCACCTCCGGAAGCTGGTTGTCAGGCAGCTTGCTGGTGATCCCACAGACAGTCTCCAGACTTACATCTTTAATAACCATATATAACTCCTTTACAAGGGGCCGGCTCAAAAAGCCGGCCCTGACAGCTATCTGCTATTTTTCCTTCACCATGGCAATAAGGATCACTTATTTTCCCTTCACCACGGCAATAGGGATCACTTATTTTCCCTTCACCATGGCAATAGGGATCACTTCTTCCATGGAGTCCACATAGGTGACCACCATGCCTTCTGTAATCTCCTCATCCAGTTCCAGCACATGCCTCTTGTTCTTCGACGGCACCAGAACCTCCTTCATACCGGCTGTCTTGGCCGCCAGAAGTTTCTCTTTAAGGCCTCCGATTGGCAGGACTCTGCCCCGGAGGGTCACCTCACCGGTCATAGCCAGGTCACCCCGGACCGGAATTCCGGTTATGGCTGACAGAATAGCCAGGGCCATGGTAATACCTGCCGAGGGCCCGTCCTTGGGAACAGCCCCCTCCGGAATATGGAGATGGATATCATGCATCTCAAAGAAATCTTCAGGGATATCATATCTTCTGGCAATAGACCGGATATAGCTTAGTCCGATCTCTGCCGACTCCTTCATCACGTCACCCATCTGGCCGGTCAGCTTCAGCCGGCCTTTCCCGGGCATAATATTCACCTCGATAGACAGGGTGTCACCGCCCACACTGGTCCAGGCCAGGCCGCGGACCACACCTACCTGGGGCTTTGTCGCCTGGTCATCTTCTTCATAAAGGGGAATACCCAGCAGCTCTTCCAGATTATCTTCCGTCACCAGCACCTGCTTCTCACCCTCGACGATCTTCCGGGCAGTTTTATGCATGATCTTACCGATCTGTCTCTCCAGGTTACGGACACCTGCCTCCCTGGTATAAGAGCGGATGATTTTATAGATTAACTCATCGGGTATAGTGATCTGGTCTTTTTTTATGCCGCTGGCCTTCCTCTGCTTTTCCAGCAGGTACTTATCCGCGATATGGAACTTTTCGTTCTCCGTATAAGAGGACAGTTCAATAATCTCCATCCTGTCCAGCAGGGGTCTGGCGATGGGGCCCAAATCATTGGCCGTGGCAATAAACAGGACATCACTCAGGTCCAGAGGCACCTCCAGATAGTGGTCCCGGAAAGCCACATTCTGCTCTCCGTCCAGAACCTCCAGCAGGGCAGAGGCTGTATCTCCCTTGTAGTCACTGCTCACCTTGTCAATCTCGTCAAGGAGCATAAGGGGGTTTCTTACTCCGGCCTGGCGGATTCCCTCGGCGATTCGTCCGGGCATGGCTCCGATGTAGGTCTTTCTGTGCCCGCGGATCTCTGCCTCGTCCCTGACACCGCCCAGGGAAATGCGGACATACTTTTTATTCAGGGCCCTGGCCACAGATTTGGCTACGGATGTCTTTCCCGTTCCAGGAGGTCCAACAAGGCAAAGTATGGGTGGCTCACCCTCCTTGTTGAGGGCCCGGACAGCCAGGTAATCCATGATCCTCTCTTTAACCTTCTCAAGACCATAGTGGTCTTCCTCCAGGATCTTCATGGCCTGCTTCAAGTCCTTATTATCCCTGGAGGCTTTATTCCAGGGCATCTCCAGCATATTCTCGATATAGTTCTTCATCATGGCACTCTCAGCAGCCATGATGGGGATGGATTTAAATCGCTTGATCTCTTTTCGAATCTTGTCCTTCACTTCCTTGGGAGCCTTCAGCTTCTCACATTTTTCCAGATATTCTTCCGCCTCGGAGACGATGTCGTCCTCACCCAGTTCCTCCCGGATCACCTTCTGTTGTTCCCGCAGCAGGTAGTCTCTCTGGTTCTTGTCTACCCCTTTTTTGACCTTCTCCGCAATCTCGTTGCGGATATCACTGATGGCAGACTCCTCACTGAGAATAATCAGGAGCATCTCCGCCTGCTTCATGACATCAGTCTCCTCTAAGATCTGCTGCTTCTTATCAATCTCGAAAGGCAGCTGGGAAGCCAGTTCATTGATCAGGGGATAAAGCTTCTTCTCATCGATAGCTTTCTGGAGCTGGGGCGGCGGAAATCCTTTATTTCTCTCCCCGAAATACTCCACCTGCTCTTCTAAATCTCTGAGAAGAGCTGTCTCTGTGTTTGTATCTTCAGGAAAATGCTTCGGCAAAATCTCTTCCACCAGGGCCTTGGAAGAGTCTTCTCCCTCTATGTATTCCAGAATTCTGGCCTTGTACTGGCCTTCTACAAAAACACGGAGCAGACCCTGGCCCGCCTTAACCATCTGAAGGATGGTTGCCACTGTCCCAACCCGGTAGAGATCTTCTTTACCAGGTTTGTCTAAAGAAGGGTCACGCTGGTTAACCAGGAATATCTGCTGGAAATGATTGACCGATTCCTCCAGTGCCTTGATGGACCTGGGCCTGGCAACTTCAAAGAAGGTTGATGTCTGCGGATATACCATTTTCCCTCGCAAGGCTAAAAGTGGTAATAGCTTTTTCTCCATTCAATTCCTCCATAATCTGTCAGTTTAGCTGATGTGCAAAAGGCCGGCACAAAATCGGGAATAGACACAGCTATTTCCCCGGGAAAAACTCGGTCATCCCCACACTTTGTGTCAGCCTGTATAGTTTTTATCCTGCCCGGTTCTAAGGAAAAGATCTCAATCTCCCGTCCTCAGGCAATCTCGTCATTATTTTTCTTTTTGCTGTGCTTCTTGGGCGCAGGCTTGGCCGCTACGGGCTCATCATGGAAAGTAAGCAGGGGCTCACCCTCTCCCCGCACAAGATCAGCCGTAATGGTACAGCTTGCCGTCAGCTCATCAGAGGGAATCTGATACATCAGGTCAAGGACCACTGACTCCATGATAGACCTGAGTCCTCTGGCGCCGGTATTCCTGGCTATAGCCTTCTCAGCGATGGCAGCCAGAGCCTCATCCGTGAAGAAGAGCTCCACGCCATCCATCTCAAAAAGCTTCTGATACTGCTTTACCAGGGCACTCTTGGGCTGGGTCAGAATCTGGATCAGGGCATCTTCATCGAGAGGATTGAGGGAAACATTTACCGGCACACGCCCGATAAACTCGGGAATCAGACCGAACTTCACAAAATCCTCCGGAAGTACCTGGGCCAGCAGGGCACCGAGATCCTTCTTCCTCTTCTCCACAATATCTGCCTGGAAACCGATGGACTTCTTGCCGATCCGGTTCTCGATAATCTTCTCAAGGCCGTCAAAGGCACCACCACAGATAAAAAGGATATTGGTTGTATCAATCTGGAGAAACTCCTGATGGGGATGCTTTCTCCCACCCTGGGGCGGCACGGATGCTACCGTTCCCTCCAGAATCTTCAGCAGGGCCTGCTGAACTCCCTCACCGGAAACATCACGGGTAATGGATGTATTCTCCGACTTGCGGGTAATCTTATCAATCTCATCAATATATATGATACCGGTCTGAGCCCGCTCTATATCATAGTCAGCCGCCTGAATGAGCTTGAGGAGGATATTCTCCACGTCCTCACCCACATAGCCGGCCTCGGTGAGAGCCGTCGCGTCAGCTATGGCGAAAGGAACATTCAGAAGCTTGGCCAAAGTCTGGGCCAGCAGGGTCTTGCCGGACCCGGTCGGTCCCAGCATGAGGATATTGGACTTCTGCAGTTCAATATCATGGACATCTCCGAAAAGAATCCTTTTATAATGATTATATACCGCCACCGAGAGAACCTTCTTAGCCTTCTCCTGTCCGATGACATAGTCATCAAGAAAGGCCTTCATCTCCTTGGGCTTCATCAGGTTAATCTCCTGGGAGTCCTCCGCAAACTCATCGAACTCATCCTCAATGATCTCTGAGCAGACCTCAATACACTCATCGCAGATGAATACCCCTTTGGGACCGGCAACAAGCTTTCTCACCTGGTCCTGGGACTTATTACAGAAAGAGCACCTGGGCTGTTTGCTGTTATCATACCTTCCTGCCATCTGGTCACCTCAATTCTTTATTTGTGCCAAACCAGACGCGGTTACTGCCTTTTATCGACTACCTGGTCGATCAGGCCATACTCGAGCGCCTGCTCTGCGGTCATATAGTTGTCTCGCTCTGTATCCTGTACGACCTTCTCGTAGGGCTGTCCCGTGTTCTCAGCAAGAATCCGGTTCAGTTTTTCTTTGGTCTGGATAATATGCTCTGCGGCAATCTCAATCTCCGTGGCCTGGCCCTGGGCTCCGCCCGAGGGCTGGTGGATCATGATCTCCGCATTGGGGAGAGCCATCCGCTTGCCCTTGGCACCGCCGGCCAGAAGGAAAGCTCCCATGCTTGCGGCCATACCCATACAGATCGTGGCCACGTCACATTTTACAAACTGCATGGTATCATAGATAGCCATACCTGCCGTAACAGATCCACCCGGGCTCATGATATAGAGGCTGATATCCTTGTCAGGATCCTCAGACTCCAGGAAGAGCAGCTGGGATACAACCAGGCTGGCTGTCACATCATTCACTTCTTCCCCAAGAAAGATGATTCTTTCCTTGAGGAGTCTGGAGTAGATATCATAGGATCTCTCTCCGTGACTGGTCTGTTCAATGACATAAGGTACTAAACTCATATTTCCTCCTGTCAAGAATCCGCCGCCGTAAAAGACACAGCGACGGATCAATATGCATTATCTAAAGTGTCAATCGAGGGATTAGTCCTCGAAATCAAGCTCCTCAGAAGGCTCCACGATCTTTGCCTGGTCGAGGATGAAATCAACGGCTTTCTGAACTGCCAGATTCTCGCGGATATTCTCCTTCTCCTCCTCCTGCATGTATGTGGAAAGCTGGGCAACGTCCATCTGGTACATGGTGGCCATACGCTCAAGCTCTGCCTGCAGGTCCTCATCGCTGACCTCGATACCCTCTGCTGCCGCGATGGCCTCCAGAACAAGACTGCCCTGGATCCGCTTCTCAGCGTCCGGTCTAAGGGACTCTCTGAGGGCGTCCATGCTCTGGCCGGAGTACTGCAGGTACTGCTCGAAGGTCAGACCCTGGTAGGAGATTCTCTGCTTGAACTCATCCACCATACGGTCGATCTGGGTCTGCAGCATAGCGTCCGGGATATCAATCTCGGAAGACTCAACAATCTGGGCCAGGAGTTCATTCTCCATAGCGGACTTGGCCCGCTCTTCCTTACCCATGATCAGCTTGGCCTTAATATCTTCCTTGTACTCCTCAAGGGAATCAAACTCTGTAGTATCCTGTGCGAAATCATCATCGATCTCAGGAAGCTGCTTTTCCTTAATGCCGAGAATCTTCACATGGAAATTAGCCGGCTTTCCGGCAACCTCTGCGGAGTGGTACTCTTCCGGGAAGGTCACTTCCACATCCTTCTCATCGCCGATGTTGAGACCTACAAGCTGGTCCTCAAAGGTGTCGATGAAGGAGTGGGATCCGATCTCCAGTCTCTGGCTCTCTGCTGTTCCGCCATCAAAGGGAACACCGTCAACAGTTCCGGCATAGTTGAGAGTGATGATGTCACCTTCCTTGACCGGTCTGTCCTCGATGTCAACCTCAACACCGTTCTGCTCCTGGGCCTTCTTCAGTTCTGCCTCAACCTCGTCGTCAGATACTTCTACGGAATCCTTCTGGACTTCCAGTCCCTTGTACTCACCAAGGGTGATCTCCGGCTTCAGGGCAACCTCTGCCGTAAACACCAGGTCTTTGTTCTTTCCGAAATCCGTCACAGCGATATCAGGGCGGGAAACAATATCAAGTCCGCTTTCCTTTACCGCCTCGTCGTAGGCGTCCGGAAGAAGATCGTTCACAGCATCCTCATAAAATACTTCCGGTCCGTAAACCTTCTCAACCATAGACATGGGAGTCTTGCCCTTGCGGAATCCCGGAATATTAAAGGAATTCTTCCTCCTGTTGTAAACCTTCTTCATAGCTGCGTTAAACTCTGCAGCCGGCACGGTAACGGTAAGCTTGGCCATATTGTGCTCTAATTTCTCAACCTGTACGCTCATCTCAAAAATCCTCCTTGTACGATAAAGTTCCTGATTATCATCGCATATTCATCCCGCCTCAGGCAGGATATTAGTATGTGATCCGGAATCCTCTTGTCCGGGATCCGTCAACCGGTTGAACCGGATTGTATTCATTTATGGCATGAAAACACATTTAGGTATTATAACACGGAAGAAGTCAACTGTCCATATCCTATTTCCGAGATTTGGGACAGTATTTATTCCATCAGTATTTATTCCATCAGTTCTGATTCCACCAGTATTTATTCCACCAGGACCTGCAGGAGACCTGCCGGCTCATCGATCAGCCATTCCGGCCCCAGCTCTTCCAGGAAAGCCCTGTCCCTGAAACCCCAGGAACAGGCCACACAGCAAAGACCTGCATTTTTCGCTGTTTCCAGGTCCACCTCTGAATCTCCTACATAGACAGCTTCCTCCGGCTTCCTGCCCAGCTGTCTCAAGGCCTCGAATACCGTATCAGGAGCAGGTTTCTTCCGGATCCCCTCACTCTCCTTCTCCCCGATTGCCACGGGAATATAGTCCTGGAAATATAATCTGGCCAGCTCTTTCACGGCAAAATCACCCTTGTTGGACACGATGGCCATGGCCTTTCCCTTCTCCTTAAGGGCAGCCAGCATGTCCATGACTCCTGGATAGGGCCTGGTCTTGTCATTACAATGAGCACCGTAATATTCTTTAAAGAGGGCCACCGCCGGCTCAAAATCCCGATCCTCCTTCCCTCCGGGAAGGCAGAGGGCCACCAGCCGGGCTATGCCATTACCCACGAAAGACCGGATCTCCTCCAAAGTCCTGGACCTGCAGCCAAATTGGGCCATGGTATAATTGGCCGCGTCCGTCAGATCCTCCAGGGTGTCCAGCAGGGTCCCGTCCAGATCAAAAACATAAGTGGTAAATGCTTCTTTCCTATCTTCCATTCTCTTGCCCATTTTATCTTCCATGGTTTTCTCTCCTTATACCAGATATAATTGCTAATCAGCCCCTTGTGGAACCGGTCTTTTTTTCATCCGTTTTCCATTGTTTTCATAGTATCTTTTCCAGTTTCTGTCACTATTCTTTTCCAATTTCCGTCGCTACTCTTTTCCAGTTTTTATTACTATTCGTTTTTTAAGTTCTTTCCCGGCTTAATTCTTCTTTTTTCCTGCTGGGTTTTTCCTCATTTTCCCAGTGCTACCATTCTAAATTATGCCGGTGGCATCTGTCAATTCCCACATTATTATTGACACTTCCCATAGCAATTTTTATAATAAAATCACGGAATAAAACCCTTTCACAGGGTGGAAATATTTACAGACAGAGCCCGGACCGGCCAGTCCACCTGCCGCCTTCAAAGGGGTTTACGGGCAGGTCCCGCCCCAGTCCCCGGCTCACTACAGGAGAAGCCTATGAATAATGATTATGATGTAGCAATTATCGGCTGCGGAGAAGCCGGAATATACGCAGGTTATGAATTATCCCTCAAAGCGCCTTCACTAAAGATCGCCGTCTTTGAAAAAGGTCAGGAAATCTATAAAAGAAGCTGCCCCATCGTGGCAGGCAAGGTAGACCACTGTATTCACTGCAAGGTCTGCGACACCATGTGCGGCTTTGGAGGAGCCGGTGCCTTCTCCGATGGAAAGTTCAACTTTACTACGGAATTTGGCGGCTGGCTCACAGATTATATGAGCCGGGAAGAGGTTATGGACCTGATCCACTATGTTGATTCCGTCAATGTGGACCATGGAGCCACCAAAGACTTCTTTTCTACATCTACACCCGAGGCAAGGGCCCTGGCCAAGCGGGCTCTGGAGTATGATCTCCACCTGCTGGAGGCCCGCTGCAAGCACCTAGGGACCGAAAAGAATCTGCAGATCCTGACCAATATCTATGAAGGTCTCAGAGATAAGCTGGATTTCTTCTTCAGCACCAGTGTAAAGACCATTGAACAGGAGGGAGAGGGTTACCGGCTGACCACAGAAGCCGGCCAGATCTATTCCTGCCACTATCTCATTGCCGCTCCCGGCAGGAGCGGGGCAGAATGGTTTTCCGGTCAGTGCAGGCATCTGGGACTGAAACTGATCAACAACCAGGTGGATGTCGGAGTGCGGGTAGAGGTTCCGGCAAAAGTTTTCGAACATATCACGGATGTGGTCTATGAATCCAAACTTCTCTTCCGGACCAAGCAATACGGAGATAAGGTCCGCACCTTCTGCATGAACCCTTACGGCTATGTGGTTGCTGAGAATGTGGAAGGAATCAACACGGTCAATGGTCACTCCTATTCCGATGCCTCGCTGAGGAGTGAAAATACCAACTTTGCTCTCCTGGTATCCAACCATTTCACAGAGCCGTTTGACGAGCCCCACCGCTATGGCAAGCACATCGCCTCTCTTTCCAATATGCTTGGAGGCGGTATCCTGGTCCAGCGTTTCGGCGACCTGGTAAAGGGTGTAAGGACAAATGACCACCGGCTCAGCCAGTCCTTCGTCCACCCCACTTTAAAGGCGGCCGTCCCTGGCGACCTGTCCCTGGCCCTGCCCAAAAGACAGCTTGACGATATCATAGAAATGATCTATACCCTGGACAAGCTGGCCCCCGGCACGGCCAACTATGACACTCTGCTCTATGGGGCGGAGGTCAAGTTCTACTCTGCCAGACTGGAACTGTCCACCGAACTGGAGACCAAATTACCGGGCTTCTTCGCCGTAGGCGACGGGGCCGGAACCACCAGAGGTCTGGCCCAGGCTGGCGCTTCCGGCATCAGGGCCGCCAGAGCCATTTTAAAAAGACTCTAGCTCTGGCCCCATCCTACCACAAGAACCAACAAGGCTGCCGTCCCACAGAAGCTGGCCGGGACTGATGATCCTCCCCGGCCTGCCTGCAGACGACAGCCTTCTTATGTTTTCTTCATATATTTTCCATACATGCAAATATGACCATGCTTATGAATTGGTCCTGGTGGAATCTTCTCACTGGACTGATTTCCCTTCCTGCCGGTCCCCCTGGACTGGCTTTTCTTCTTCCTGGTCCTCCTGGGCGGGGTCAGTTTCTGTCTGACCCTCCTCCGGCAAATCAACCTCCTCCTGATCATCCTCCCCCGGGAGCTTGTCCCGGATTCTCAGACTATCTTTATAGTAAATGTATTCACCGGATTCATTAAGGGTAATCTTGTTGTTGGTCTTGCTGACCTGGTGGATCACCATCACGTCACCGTCCTTCAGCTTGGCTGAAGAAAGGGCCAGCTCTCCTCCGTCGGTCAGGTTGGAATGGACCTCCAGACCATTGACGTAAAGTCTGCTGTATTCATTAAACCTTTCCCCATAGACATAATAATCCCTGCCCCTCTTAATGATTCCCCGGATAGCCGGAGGATTCAGACTGAAGGTAATCTCCGTAGGCTGGGGCTCGGGTCCGCCTTCCCAGCAGTAGCCATTGCCATAGAGCATATCATAGGATAGCAGCTTAAGTCTTTTCTTATATTTCTTAGTCCCGTGCATGGTCTGATGAAAGATATTCAAAATCCCATCATGGATATTGACCTGCCTTAGGACCTTGGCAGCCAGCTGCCAGGCCTTGACTGACCCAGACTCTTTCTTCCGGTGGCTTTTATTATAACCAAAATTATCCCAGATCACATAGGGTGTGTCATACTTGGACCCAGTCTCCAGGTCTTTGGTCTCCAGGTTGATTCCCGGCTGGTGGTCCCCGTAGATCACCAGAATCACATCCTCCGGGTAAAGCTCCAGCTTGGCCGTCAGCTCTCCTAAAAATTCATCCATCTCATGGATCTCATTGACATAATAGGCAAACTGGTTTACATAAATCTCTTCTATATTGGTGGAGGAGACCTTGATGGGATAATCCGGATTATCCACTGTCGGATAGTCCCCATGACCCTGAACGGAAATCCCGTAAATCAGGTCCTTCCTGTCAGTCCTTTCCATAGTATCAAGGATATATCTGGTGAGAATCTTATCCTTGGCCCAGCCTGCCTCATTGAATTCCCTGGCTTCCATATTTTCCAGGGTAATAAAATTATCAAAACCCAGATTGGAAAATACATAATCCCTGTCGTAGAAGGAAGCATTGTTATTGTGGATCACCGAAGCCTCATAATCTTCATTTTTCATCCAGTAGGCCACGCTGTCACAGGTTCTCTTGTGAAGAATACTCCTATAGGGATACTCACCGGTGCCGAAATAGTCCATGGACATACCGGTCATCACTTCAAATTCCGTGTTGATGGTACCCGCCCCATAGACCGGCACCCTCAGAAAACCGGAGCTGTATTCTTTGGCCATCCTGTGAAAATTAGGCAGAGGGTCCTCAGAGATGGACAGCCCCTTTACAATTTCCGGGTCGAAAAAGGATTCCAACTGCAGGAAAATGATATTAGGCTTCCTGGAATTCTTCTTATTTTCCCGGGCAAGCAGCTTCTTCTCTTTCTTTCTGACTTTTTTCAACAACTTTTCCACCTTGGTCTTGGAATAATCGATGGGCCGGTCGATTCCCGTATCGACGGCAGTGACAACAAAACCATAGGCAACCCCGTAATCCCTGTAGCCGGCAATCAGATTGTCAAAGCGGTTGATCAGCTGACCCTTACCAACCCCCACATAGGTGGCCAGAGCCAGGCAGGCCCAGATGACAGCGGTCAGCACAAAGCCACTTCTCTTGTCACAATTGGAACTGACCGGACCATAGAGAAAGAGTATGACTGCCCCCATAATCACCATGGTAAGCAGGAAGACAGCTCCCAGAATCTGCCAAACCGAAAGATAGGACCTGGCGATGGGCAGAATGGACTTGACGATCGTCAGGTCCACCGCCGTGAAAGGCGTCTTCCTGTTGGCCAGCACAGCCGCGTTGGCCCCTCCGATGAGCAGCCAGCCCAGGATGATCATCACATAGGCAAAAATGCGCCGTTTGACAAGAAATACTAAAGAAAGGCTGGCAAAGATAATCAGACCGTTAAAAAGAAATACAAAGGTCCTGTCCTGAATAAAACGGACCACTTCTTCAAAGGTCCGCCTCTCCGTGTACTCCAGAAATATATTAATGCATAAAGTCAGCACGAGATTCATGGCTAACAGACGCAGATGCGCCCTGCTGAATATCCCCTGCCGGTAATTGTTCTTCTCAGTCATATTATTAATCCTGTATGAGGGTAGCCTGAAGAATAAACCGCCCGTCCTCCGACGAGGAAGTGCAGGTAGACAAGGTCAGAATCCTGTCTGCCACCGTTTTCACACCCGTATCATAGAGAGAGTCTTCCACAGCCTGGTCCAGGTAATCCCCAAAGCTCTGGTCTGACCCAAACTCGACTGTATAGACATCCTTGTCCTTCCTGGCACTGATCTCCCTGGCAGAAAAAATCCGGTATTCCAGCTCCTCCCCGGGCCTGATGACCCAGACGATCTGTCTCCTCCTGAAATCCGCTTTTTCATTATAATTGGTATCATAGTAGGTCTTCAGAAAACCAAACATTTCCCCGGATTTCAGATTATGGCCATAGACGATACTGTTGTCAGACTTAAAATCAGGCTGGCAGAGGGCATCGAGAAATATGGCCCCGGTAAAATTCTTCTTTCCCTCAAAAGTGTAATTCAGATAATGATAATTATCCTCTCCCTGTACAATGGGATAGCTGATTTCAGAATCAGGAATATAGAGCCAGGCCACAAGCTGGGGATTTATCTCTTTCAAGGCATCGAAATCTACCTGAAGCGGACAGACGTCCGGACCGGCTTGCCCGGTCCCTCCATCCTCGTCCTTCTTTTCCCTGACAGTGACATGCTGCCTTAACTTCTCATATTCCTTCTCACCGCCATGGTAACCCTGGTACATACCCCAAAGCTTCCAGACGGCAAAACAGAAAATGGCGGCACAAACCAGCAGCATAATATCTGACAGAATATGGCCCCCGCTTTTTCTGTTGGTGTCACTTTTCTTTTTTCCCATAGGCTGCCGCCCCCTATTTCAGGCGGAGGGGCAGACCGCTGACCGACAGGTAGACTTCATCGCTGAGCGAGGCCAGCACCTGGTTGGCCTTGCCGGCAATATCACTGAAAATCCTTCCCAGCCGGTAGGCGGGTACAAGACTCATTCCAACCTCATTGGTCACAATAATCAGATTCTTGTTCTCATCCCGGATTCCCTTGATCAGATCTGAGAGCTCCATGATAACCTCACTCTCCAGGTCCTCAATCTCCCTGCTGCTGATCTCATCAAAATTCCTTTCCTGGTCCTCAAACAAAAAATTAGTAATCATCACTGTCACGCAGTCAAGGAGGACCGTGGACTTCTCCGTGTGCCGGACGATCTGACCCAGATCCCGGTAGCCCTCATAGGTTCCCCACTCCGCATCCCGTCTCTCCTGATGCCTGCGGATACGCTCCTTCATATCCTCATCCACCGGTATGGCAGTCGCCAGATATAGTACACTTCTGCCGCCGCATTCCTTCGCCTTCTCCTCGGCGATCACACTCTTGCCACTGCGGCTTCCTCCTGTAACCATAATCACTTTAGACATAGATACCGCCTCCTAACAACATTAAGCCTAAGCCTGCTGATACTGCACTATATTCACTAAAACCTATTCATTAAAAAAACTAATATAAATATAAGAAATATAATAAAATTCTTAACTAAGACCTTCCACCTGCTCCTGTATCTACTCCCAGTACAGCCCTCTCCGCCTTCATCATATAGTAGAGACTGACACCTGCCGAAAGCATATACATGACTGTCTCCCCTATCAGCTGACCAAGGACCAGATTGATACTGGTAAATACAGCCATCAGAGTCCTGGCATAGATGGCGATCTGAAAGCCCTGGGACCAGGTCACACTCTTGCCATCAGCCCCTCTGACAATGGTCTTGCCAATCAGAAGATAAAAGAAAGAAGTAATCAGATACTCTATAGCCGTCTCTACATAAGCCATAAGCAGGTAGAGAACCATGGAAAAACGGAAAAGAGGTATGGCATTTACCAGGGTCTGATTATCATAAACCCCGTCACCCAGATCAGCAAGGGCAACACTCTGAACCGCCATCCCGTTTTTCACCAGGATAGATGTCTGACTAATCAGAACCTCCTGGACATAATCTGAGGACAGGTCCCCCTGTTCAAAACTTTCCACACCGGCATCCACCCGGAAATGAATGGTATTCCCAATCTGGAACTCCATGGGTTTCTCACAGCTGAGAACGCCTTCCTCCACCCGGAATTCCGGAATCCTCTCGGTAAAAAGCTTCTTAAGTCCTCCCACACTGGCATCCCAGGCCAGCAGGGGAATCGCATGACCGATGATCACCAGAACCATAACCAGAAAAAGAAGATAGGGCACCAGCCGCCTTTTTCCGTCCAGCAGCTTCCCGTAGGAGGAAGGCTGGAAACAGGCGATAAAATACTGATAGAAAAAGCCCACTCTATCTTCCTGATTCATAGTCCACTCCACTCAGATACTGCTTACTGTAAAGAATCGACGAAGCCACTTTGTCAGCCATCTGCGGTCCTTCCAGCTTCTCAATCAGGGTAAGGGCAAAAGGAATCGCTGTTCCCACACCCCGGCTGGTAATCACATGACCATCTGTAACCACAGGCTCCTGGCAATATTCCCCCAGTTCATAGCCATCAAGACACCCCGGATAGCTGGTAGCCTTACGGCCCTTTAAAAAGGACAGCCCTGCCAGTACCGACGGAGCCGCACAGATGGCAGCTACATAACGTCCAGCCTCATACTGGGCCTTAAGAAGCCCGGCCAGTTCAGCCGACTCCCTGAGATAATTGGTCCCCGGCATACCACCCGGCAGCACCAGCATGTCCGCCCCGGCCGTATCCCCGCCAAGATCCGAAAGAAGCAGGTCTGTCTCCAGTCTGATTCCATGGGCTCCCTCAATGTTTTTCCTGCCCATAATGGAAACCATCTTCACATCAATCCCTGCCCTGCGCAAAAGATCCACACTGGTCAGGCCTTCCACTTCCTCAAAACCATCGGCAATAAACATATATACTAAACTCATATTTTACCTCCAGATTATAATCAGAATCTCTCCGGGTTCCACAAAAAATCTTTTAATGGGCGCCAGCCCAAAGATATAAGTATTGTAGCTTAAATAATTTTGATTATCAAGCACGGACATAATATTTTCATGCATTCACCCTCCATTTATGGTATACTGATTCAATACGATGTAAACTAGTCTATAAAGCAAGTTCAGAAGAACATGCATTTACTTCCGGATATCTTTCCGGCAGGGAAATTGGAGGGTGTGAATATGGAAATTGAAAGGAAATATCTAATCATCCAGCAGCCGGACTTAAACGGACTGACAGCCGCAGACCATCTTGAGCAGGCCTACATATCCACCTCACCAGTGATCCGGGTACGCAGGAAAAACTCTTCCTTTATCCTGACCATCAAATCAGAAGGGCTTTTGGCCAGAGAGGAATATGAATTTCCCATCAGCCAGGAAGCCTACTACCACCTTCTGGAAAAAAGGGACGGCATTATCATAGAAAAAAACCGCTGGAACATACCCTGCCCCTCCGGACTGACCATAGAACTGGATATCTTTGCCGGCCCCTACCAGGGCTTTATGATGGCCGAAGTGGAATTTCCCGACCTGGAGACAGCCAACTCCTACATAGCCCCGGACTGGTTCGGACCGGAGGTCACCCAGGACCCCCGTTTCCAGAATTCCTCCCTCTGCCAGCGAAACCCGGTAGAAATCCAGGAATTCCTGGAACTGACCGAAAAAATGAAGGGCGGCGGCCGGTAAAAAGTTCATAGAATTAACACAATTTTAAAATATACATAATAGAATCTTCTAATACATCGCCTATAATATCTTAGGTCTGTAGATTTGCTACTGATTCGGAAAGTCCATTATATCAGGCTTTTAGGACGGTCCTCATGCAGGACAGTTGTAACAATCCCCGGACAAGAAAGATTGTAACCGTCCTCATAGTGGAAAGCTGCAGCAGACCGCATATAAGTCATTTAAAAAATGAGTCATTTATATTTTAAACAATGAGATTTAAATATAAGTCATTTAAAAATATAAGTCATGAGATAGGACATATGACTTATTCAATATGCGAAATACGCTAAGAAAGGGTTCATATATATGTTAGAGAATAATACGAATGTTCCAGAAAATGAATCCGGGGCAAAGACCAGCGGTCCCGCTCCGGATAATATATCCATAGATCCTGTTACGTCATCAGAACCATCAGAAGCTGCCGGAACTTTGGCGGACCAGTCAACAACTTCATCGGCCTGGGACCCATCATCAACCGATACGGCTGCTGGCTCAGCAAGGAAAGATGCCTCTACGTCCGGTCCTGCTGCCGGTTCAGCAACGAAGGATGCCTCTACGTCCG
>DLBH01000048.1 GCA_002494165.1 Lachnospiraceae bacterium UBA7026
TTGTGGGAATCCGGCAGTTTCCGGACCAGGCAGGCCGGTAGGCAGGCTATTTTGCCTTGCAGGAATCCTGCGGCCCCGGACCGGAGACGGGCGGCTTTATAAATGAGTTTACAGGAATATGCAGGAGTATATATGGAACAGGATATTATAAAACAACTGGCAGCGGAGCTTTCCCTTGCCCATGAGCGGGTGGAGGCAGCCGTCAGGCTGATTGACGAGGGCAACACCATCCCCTTTATCGCCCGCTACCGAAAAGAAGCAACCGGAGCCCTCAACGATGAGGAGCTTCGCCATTTACATGAGAGACTAGTGTACCTGAGGAACCTGGAGGAGAAGAAAACCCAGGTTCTTCATGCAATTGCAGACCAGGACAAGCTTACCCCAGATCTGGAAAAAAAGATTCGGGAAGCGGCCACCCTGGTGGCTGTAGACGATCTTTACAGACCCTTCCGTCCCAAGAAAAGGACCAGGGCCATCATAGCCCGGGAAAAAGGTCTGGCTCCTTTGGCTGACATCCTTCTGGCCCAGAGGTCTGACCGGACAGCCAAAAAAGAGGCGGAGGCCTTTGTGGACCCGGACAAAGGGGTGGATTCTGTGGAGGCGGCCCTGGCGGGAGCCCGGGATATCATCGCCGAGCAGGTGGCCGACCGGGCCGACTTCCGTGAGGGCATCCGCCGATGGACCAAGAAACAAGGCAGGCTGACGGTCAAGGCCAGGAATGCGGAGGAGAAATCCGTCTATGAGATGTATTATGATTTCTCAGAGCCCATAGCCAGACTGACCGGTTACCGGGTCCTGGCCATCAACCGGGGTGAGAAGGAGAAGTTTCTGACAGTTAAGACAGAGGCACCGGAGACTCCCATCGTAATGGCCCTTTACCGGACCATGGCTGCCACAGAAGACGGGGCTGCCAATGAGTCCATGCAAGACCAGATCCGCCTGGCAGTGGAAGACAGCTATAAAAGACTGTTGGCTCCTGCCATAGAGAGGGATATCCGGGCTGAACTTACAGAGACAGCCCAGGAGGGAGCGATCAGTGTCTTTGGTAAGAATCTGAAGCAGCTGCTGATGGCTCCGCCTATCTCCGGCCGGACGGTTCTCGGATGGGACCCGGCTTTCCGGACAGGCTGTAAGCTGGCGGTGGTGGACCCGACCGGTAAGGTGCTCGATACAGTAGTTATTTATCCTACGGCTCCCCAGTTCAAGGTGAAAGAGGCCAAGGCCATCGTTCACCGTCTTATTAGAAAATATGGCATTTCCCTGATTTCCCTGGGCAATGGAACTGCCTCCCGGGAATCAGAACAGGTCATCACGGAACTGATCAGGGAGATTCCTGAAAAGGTATCTTATGTTATTGTCAATGAGGCAGGAGCATCCGTCTACTCGGCCAGCAAGCTGGCGACGGAAGAGTTCCCGGAGTTCGACGTGGGCCAGAGGTCAGCGGCCTCTATCGCCCGCAGGCTGCAGGACCCCCTGGCTGAACTGGTTAAGATAGAACCCAAGGCTATCGGTGTCGGCCAGTACCAGCATGATATGAACCAGAAAAAGCTGGAAGAGACTCTCTTTGGCGTGGTGGAGGACTGTGTGAACAGTGTGGGTGTTGACCTCAACACAGCTTCGTTTTCTCTCTTGTCCTACATATCGGGAATCAGTAAGACTGTAGCTAAAAATATCGTGAGCTACCGGGAAGACCATGGACGGTTTACATCAAGAAGAGAACTTTTGAAGGTGGCTAAGCTGGGGCCTAAGGCCTTTGAACAGTGTGCCGGTTTTCTCCGTATTCCAGGAGGCCGGGAGCCCCTGGATAATACTAGTGTTCATCCCGAGTCCTACCAGGCGGCCAGAGAGCTTATCAAAGCCTTGGGCTACCAGGCCCAGGACCTGGACAAGGGCGGAATCACCGGCATAAAGAACAAGGCAAAGCTGACAGACAAGCTGGCAGAGAGCCTGGGTGTGGGTCTTTTAACTCTCACGGATATCGTTGATGAGCTGGCCAAGCCGGGCAGGGATCCCAGAAGCCAGATGCCCGCTCCCATCCTCAGGACTGATGTTCTGGAGATGAAAGATTTAAAAGAAGGGATGGTTCTGAAGGGGACTGTCCGCAATGTCATAGATTTTGGTGCCTTTGTGGATATCGGCGTCCATCAGGATGGCCTGGTCCACATATCAGAGATGTCGGATAAATTTATCAAGCATCCCCTGGAGGTCGTCAGTGTTGGTGATGTGGTGGATGTCCAGGTATTGAGTGTCGATTTATCCAGGAAGCGGATCCAGTTGACCATGAAGATAAAATAGTAAAGGAAAGTGTGATATTATGAGTCGATTACAGGATATCAGTAAGATGAATCTTGCGGACCTTGATCGGCCCGGCCAGGCCGGCCAGGAGGAAGACCAGGCTGTGGACCGGGAAGAAGTCTTAGGTCAGGAATTCCAGGATAAGGAAGAAAGGGCGGACCAGGAACTCCTGGATCCGAAGGAATCTGACGGAGAAAGACCGGAAGCCGGACAGGCAGAGGGAGATGAGTCATTACCGGCAGAATCCGGGGATCTATCCCAGGCCGGCGCGGAGTCTGCTGCCGGGGAAAAGGCAGAGGATAAGAAGGAGGATAAGGCTCCTAAGAAAATGATGGAGCCCCAGGGCCAGCATTACTATGTGGATGCGGAACTGTCAGAGAATGATCTGGTATCATTTATGCTCAATCACAGTTATCGCCAGCCCCTCATGATTTTTGTGACAATTATAGGAATCATCTGGCCTATAATGGCCTGGTACCGGGGACAGAATATGTTTATTCCTATAATCGGTGCTGCCTGCATCCTGATTCTTATGCCCGGAACCACCTATTTACAGGGCAAGAGGGCCAAGAAAACCATGAAGATCTACCAGGAGGTATTCCACTATATGTTTGATGAGTGGGGCATGCACCTGGAGGTCAGCGGTGAGGCCATCGATGTGGAGTGGAAAAGAGTGATCAAAGTGCTCTCTTTAAAGTCCCTGCTGGTATTATATACCGGCAAGAACAATGCTTTCCTGGTGCCGGTCAAAGACATGGGACCCAGGGAGGAAGAAATTAAAGCCTTTATCTACCGGATGACCGGCAAAAAATAGGAAGCCGGCAGGCCGGCAGGAGAACCGTTAACCTGCAAGAGGAATAGAATAGATAATATATATGATAATAGATAGTAACAGTGCCCGGGATACCTATCTTCTGGGCAAGGAATGCGGCCGGCAGGCCCTGCCGGGGCAGGTATACTGCCTCCACGGGGACCTGGGAACCGGCAAGACCGTATTTACCCAGGGCTTTGCTGCCGGTTTGGGGATCAGCGAGCCTGTGTCCAGCCCGACTTTTACCATCATCCAGATTTATGAGGAGGGCAGGCTGCCCTTCTACCATTTCGACGTTTACCGGATCAGTGATCCGGAGGAAATGTATGAGGTGGGCCTGGATGAGTATCTGGAAGGGGAGGGGGTCTGCCTTATCGAATGGGCGGACCTGATTGAAGACCTGCTTCCTGATAATAAGATAGAAATCAGAATTGAAAAGGACCTGGACCGGGGCTTTGATTACAGGAAAATTACGATTGAAAACCCCTTCCTGGACCAGGAAGCCTAGGGAGATGACGAAATGAGAATTCTTGCGATGGACAGCTCAGGTCTTGTTGCCTCTGTTGCCCTTTTGGATGAAGAGACTTTACTGGCAGAATATACCATTAACTATAAAAAGACCCACTCCCAGACCCTGCTGCCCATGATGGACGAGATCGTCCGTATGACAGAGACAGACCTGGCAGATATCGACGCTATCGCAGTAGCGGCAGGACCAGGATCCTTCACTGGCCTGCGCATCGGATCAGCCACGGCCAAGGGGCTGGGCATGGCCCTGGATAAACCCCTGGTTTCCGTGCCGACCCTGGAGGGGCTGGCAGCCAACCTGTGGGGTTCGGAAGCCTATCTATGCCCTATGATGGATGCCAGAAGAAAGCAGGTCTATACCGGAATCTACCGTTTTGACGGTGACAATCTGGAGCTGGTCGTGGACCAGAAGGCCTGTCCCGTGGAGGAGATCCTTAGGGACTGTGGCCGTCTGGAGGGTAAAGTATTTTTTCTGGGAGATGGGGTGCCGGTCTATAAGGACATGATTGAAGATATTATGGAAGAATACAGGGACAGGCTGGTCTGGGCCTATGCCCCCGCCCACCTGAACCGGCAGAGGGCCGGAGCTCTTGGAAGACTTGCTCTTAATTACCTGCGCCAGGGAAGACAGGAGACAGCGGCAGACCATGCCCCCATCTACCTGCGCAAGTCCCAGGCTGAGCGGGAATTGAATGCTAAAGGCAGGACTTTGAAGGAATGAATATCCCGGAAAAAGAAAAAAAAGGACCGGCTGGGAAAAAAACAGCCGGTGATAAAGTGGCTGATCTGGAAACAGTTGGCAGGAAAAAGACCTGCGGGAAAGCAACTGGCAAAGAAAAGACCTGCGGGAAAACAACTGGCAAAGAAACGGCCTGCGGGAAAACAGCTGGTAAAGAAAAGGCCTGCGGGGACACAACTGGTAAAGAAACGGTCTGCGGGGACACAACTGGTAAAGAAATGGCCTGCAAAAAAGCACTTGGCCATAAAGCTGGCAGCGGCCCCTGTCTGATCCGGACTATGGTCCGGGAGGACTGCCCTGATGTTCATGACCTGCTCAAGGCCTGTTTCAAGGACCCCTGGTCCCTGGCCAGCTTATATGGTATGTTTCAGGTGACCGGTTATCTATGCCTGCTGGCTGTGGAGAAAAGTAGCGGTCGGATCCTGGGCTTTGCCGGTCTGAAAAGTGTGCTGGATCAGGCGGACATTACGGATGTGGCCGTGGCAGAGAGCAGCCGGGGGAGAGGCCTTGGGGGCAAATTGCTTTGCTGCCTTTTAGACCAGGCCTGGGAGCAGGGAGTCAGAGAAGTGTTTCTGGAGGTAAGGGCCTCCAACGAGCCGGCACTGGCTCTCTATACTAAGGCTGGCTTTGTCTCCGTCGGACTTAGAAAAAATTACTATGCTGGCCCGGCAGAGGATGGGATTGTGATGCGGTGGAGCCGTGAATAAGCCGGCGTAAAAAGCTGATCCCGAATTAGGGAATTCCGGTGACCAGCCGGTCGGAGACGGACGGAAAGACTGGAGGGGATCCCAGGGATCCCGGAAGAGAAGATATGAAAAAGTGAGGAAATAGAATGCTGGAACTTTGCCTGCTTGGCTGCGGGGGTATGATGCCCCTGCCCAACCGGAAACTGACCTCGCTCATGGCGAGATATAACGGAAGCAGTATACTGATCGATTGCGGCGAGGGAACCCAGGTGGCCATACGCGAGCAGGGCTGGAGCTTCAAGCCCATAGACGTCATCTGCTTTACCCATTTCCATGCAGACCATATCAGTGGCCTGCCGGGCCTGCTTCTGACCCTGGGTAATGCCCAGAGGGAGGAACCCCTTCTGATGGTAGGGCCCCGAGGCCTGGAGCGGGTAGTCAACTCTCTCAGGGTCATCGCCCCGGACCTGCCCTTTTCCATTGAGTTCAGGGAACTGGCAGAGAGGGAAGAGACAGTGGAGGCCTGCGGACTCCGCATCAGGGCTTTCCGTGTTAATCACAATGTGGTCTGTTATGGTTATAGCCTGGAGATCGACAGGGCCGGTAAATTTGACCCTGACAAGGCCAAAGCCAATAGGGTAGAGATGAAGTACTGGAGCAGACTGCAGAAGGGAGAGACCATTGAACTTCCTGATCGCATTCTGACAGGGGACCTGGTTTTAGGGCCTGCCCGCAAGGGAATCAAATGTACCTACACTACAGATACCAGACCCACCAACCTGATCCGGCAGAATGCCTTCCGGTCAGATCTTTTTATCTGCGAGGGTATGTACGGGGAGCCTGATAAACAGGACAAGGCCCGGGAATATAAGCATATGACCTTCCGGGAGGCTGCCTCCATTGCCCGTGATGCCCAGGTTGGGAAGCTTTGGCTTACCCACTACAGCCCTTCTCTGGTCAGGCCGGAGGACTATCTGAAGGACGCCAGAAAGATATTCCCGGAGACCTGGCTGGGCAAGGACGGTAAGACGACAGAACTGCATTTTGAAGAGGAACAGACCCATGATGAATGAAGAAAAAAAGGATATAGATATCCTTGCCATAGAGACTTCCTGTGACGAGACCGCCGCGGCGGTAGTCAGAAATGGCCGGGAAGTCCTTTCAAATATTATATATACCCAGATTAAGCTCCACACTGTATTTGGAGGAGTTGTGCCGGAGATCGCTTCCAGAAAGCATATCGAAAAGATTAATCCGGTGATTGAGGCTGCCCTGGCAGAAGCCGGGAAGAAGCTCAGCGATATAGATGCTGTGGCCGTCACCTACGGTCCGGGCCTGGTAGGGGCCCTTCTCGTTGGTGTGGCGGAGGCCAAGGCCATAGCCTACGGGACGAAAAAACCACTGATTGGGGTCCATCATATTGAGGGACATATCAGTGCCAATTATATAGAACATAAGGAACTGGAACCTCCCTTCCTTTGTCTGGTGGCCTCAGGAGGACACTCCCACCTGGTCCTGGTCAGGGATTACGGTGTATATGAGATCATCGGCCGTACCAGGGATGACGCTGCGGGGGAAGCTTTTGACAAGGTGGCCAGGGCCATCGGTCTGGGCTATCCCGGCGGACCCAAGGTGGATAAACTGGCAAGACAGGGGAATCCGAGGGCCATAACATTTCCCAGGGCTAAGATTGCCGATGCCCCGGATGACTTTAGCTTCAGCGGTTTGAAATCAGCTGTGCTCAATTATTTAAACCAGTGTCAGATGAAGGGAGAAGAGGTCAATAAGGCGGATGTGGCCGCTTCTTTCCAGCAGTCTGTAGTTGATGTTCTGACAGACCATACCATCCAGGCGGCCAAAAGACTTAAGATAGATAAGGTGGCCATAGCCGGCGGTGTTGCCTCCAATTCGACACTGCGCGGGCAGATGAAAGAGGTCTGTGAGAAAAACGGAAAGAAGTTTTACTATCCGTCACCGGTCTACTGTACTGACAATGCGGCGATGATCGGGGCGGCAGCCTACTATGAATATATGAAAGGATCCCGGGCTGGCTGGGATCTGAATGCAGTACCAAACCTGAAGATTGGCAGCCGCTGATACGGATTAGCGGAAAAGGTTCAGAGAAAGAGAGGGAAGCTTATGTCCCGGGAAAAGGTTACAGCGATTGTCCTGGCAGCGGGTAAAGGGAACCGTATGAATTACGATATACGTAAGCAATATCTGGAACTGCTGGGCAGGCCCATGATCTGTTATACACTGGATGCTTTTGAGGCCAGTCCGGTGGATGAGATCATTCTGATGGTTGGGCCGGGAGAAGAGAGATTTGTCAGGGAAACGATCGTGGAAGCGGTGGGTTACCGGAAGGTGAAGAAGATTGTCACGGGTGGAAAGCAGCGCCATGATTCCGTGTATCTTGGTCTCAAAGCCGGCGATCCGGAGGGCTATGTGCTCATCCATGATGGGGCCAGGGCCTTCATCACGCCAGATCTGATCGAGATTTGTATCGAGGCGGTGAAACGGGATAAAGCCTGTATCATGGCCATGCCGGTGAAAGATACCATCAAGATTGTCGATGAACATGACATGGTTGTGGCTACACCATCCCGCAAGTGTCTCTGGCAGATGCAGACACCCCAGTGTTTTGTCTATGAGGAGATTCTCCAGGCCTTTCATAAGCTGATGGCATCCCATGACCAGACCGGCATTACCGATGACGGCATGGTTATGGAGAAGTTTGGAAGCAGAAAGATCCGCCTGGTCCGCGGATCTTATGAGAATTTCAAGATTACTACCCAGGAAGACCTGATTTACGGGGAAGCCATTCTTCGCAACCGGCTGAGAGACCAGGCAGGCATATTCAGGTCTGTGAATTAAGCGCCGGTCTCTTTCATAAAGGCCCTTAAGTACATCTGAGTTTTAGTACATATATATAGTTATATTTATGTATTAATGAGAGAATGAAGGATAAGAAAATGAAAATAAGTGATCTATTTACAGAAGAAGGTCTCAAAGTTTTAGCTGAGGCTCCGCTTATGGAAAAGCCGGACATAGAAGTTCCGGATACCGGAAATCTTAATATAGAAGATCCGGATAGGGAACATCTTGTCATGGAGATGGATTCTGAGGAAGAAGACGATGAAGAGGAAGCTTTCGAAGATGATGACCTGGATGAATATGATGATGCCGTAGAATCCGGGGACGATGATTCTGACCATAAGCCGGACCACAAGCTGGAAGCCTGTTCTGTCTGTCACAGGACAGAAAGCCAGGGGGCCAAGCTGATCCATATGCCCAATGGCATGTCTATCTGCACGGACTGTATGCAGAAGTCCTTTGACAACTTTTCCTCCGGCTTTGGCGGGAATGGAATCCAGTTCCTGGATCTTTCCAGTATGGATTTCAATAATTTGCGGGATATGAACCTGGGAGACCTGCTCTCCGGTAATATCACGGCCCAGAAGCCCAAACCCAGGAAGGCAAAAAAGAAGAAAAAGAAGGATAAAGCAACTAAACCTGCATTATCCATAAAAAATATTCCTGCTCCCCACCAGATCAAAGGTCAGCTTGATGAGTATGTGATCGGCCAGGACCATGCTAAAAAGGTCATGTCTGTAGCGGTCTATAACCATTACAAGCGGGTGATCACCAATACCATGGATGAGATTGAGATTGACAAGTCCAACATGCTGATGATCGGACCTACCGGCAGCGGTAAGACCCACCTGGTGAGAACACTGGCCCGGCTGCTCAATGTGCCCCTGGCTATCTGTGATGCCACATCCCTCACTGAGGCCGGTTACATAGGAGATGACGTGGAGAGCGTGCTTTCCAAACTTCTGGCCAATGCTGATAATGATGTGGAAAAGGCGGAGACAGGAATTATATTTATCGATGAGATCGATAAGATTGCCAAGAAAAAGAATACTACCAGCCGGGATGTCAGTGGCGAATCCGTCCAGCAGGCCCTGCTTAAGCTGCTCGAAGGCAGTGAGGTGGAGGTACCTGTAGGGGCCAGCTCCAAAAATGCCATGGTGCCCACGGTCATGATGAATACCAGAAATATCCTCTTCATCTGCGGAGGCGCTTTTCCTGACCTGGAACAGATTATCAAAGAGAGGCTGAATAAGCATTCCTCCATGGGATTTTCCGCCGATCTCAAGGATAAGTACGACAAGGAGAAAGACCTTCTCAAATACGTGACTGTGGAGGATATCCGCAAGTTTGGTATGATTCCGGAATTTATCGGCAGACTGCCTGTGATTTTCACTTTGAATCCATTGACAAAAGATATGCTGGTTGATATTCTGAAAGAACCAAAAAATGCGATTTTGAAGCAATACCAGAAACTTCTTGCATTAGATGAAGTAGATCTTCAATTTGAGGAGGAGGCTCTCTACGCCATAGCGGAACAGGCCATGGAGAAGGACACCGGCGCCAGAGCCCTCAGGTCTATTATCGAGAAGTTTATGCTGGATATTATGTATGAGATACCCAAGGATGATAATATCGGCAGGGTAACCATCACGGAGGACTATATCCGTAATCACGGCCTGCCCCTTATCGAGATGCGCCAGTACCTGGCCCGGCAGCAGCTGCTGGCGGACAGGGAAAATGACGACAGAGAAACAGAGGACAAAGATTGATTTGTCCTGGCCCTGACAGGTCAGAAACTGACCAGGAGATCATGGACCCTCACTGCAGCTACCAGTGTGGAGTCATCGTGACAGGTCAGGCAGCTGACCAGGGATTCACGGGCCAGTTCGTTCATTGATTAGTAATCGGGGGGATTTATTATGACGACAGGAAGCAGACCAATCACGACAGCCGGTGAGAAACATTCCAAAGATAATCTTAAGTTTCTCGAGCTGCTGTCCACCCAATACCCCAATATAGCCAGAGCCTCTACGGAGATCATTAATTCCAAGGCCTTGCTAAACCTGCCTAAGGAGACCGAACATTTCGTCTCCGACGTTCATGGAGAGTATGAACAGTTCCTTCATATCATGAGAACCGGGTCCGGAGCCATCCGCAATAAGATTGAAGATGTCTTCGGCAACACTTTAAGCGCCAGGGAAAAAAAGAGCCTGGCGGCCCTGGTCTACTATCCGGAGGCCAAGATCAAGACCATGAAGCAGGAGCTGTCCCGGGAGGACCTGTTAGACTGGTACAAGGTATCCCTATACCGCCTGATCGGCGTATGTAAAGAGGCTTCCGCCAAGTATCCCAGATCACGGCTGCGGGCATCCCTGCCTTCAGACTTTTCCTATATTCTGGAGGAACTGCTCAGTGAGAATAACAGGGTGGTCCAGAAGGAAGAATATTACAATGAGATTTTTGATACCATTATCCGCATAGGCCGGGCCGGTGATTTCATCGTGGCCATGGCTAATGTAATCCAGAAGCTGACAGTAACCAGGCTTCATGTGATCGGGGATATCTTTGACCGGGGACCCGGACCTCATATTATTATGGACTACCTGATGGAGAATAGGGATAACGTGGATATCCAGTGGGGTAACCATGATATGGTATGGATGGGTGCTGCCGCGGGCCAGAGAGCCTGCGTGGCCAATGTAGTCCGGCTCTGTGCCCGCTATAATAACCTGTCCGTCCTGGAGGACGGCTATGGCATTAATCTTGTGCCCCTGGCCAGATTTGCCATGGAAACCTACGCGGACGATCCCTGTGAGCGTTTTGACATCCATGCGGTGGATGAACCGGACCCCAGGGAGATTAGTCTCAATATGAAGATGCATAAGGCTGTAGCCATCATCCAATTTAAGCTGGAGGGCCAGTTAATTATGCGGCGGCCCGAGTTCGGTATGGATAAGAGGCTGCTCATGGATAAGATTGATTATGAAAAAGGAACCATCACCATAGGCGGCCAGGAATATGAACTATTAGATAAGCATTTCCCAACAGTGGACCCGGCAGATCCCTGGCAGCTGTCTCCTGCTGAGGAAGAGGTGGTCCGCAGGCTGGTCCTTAATTTTAAGAACTGTGACCGGCTGCAGGAGCATGTGCGTTTTCTCTTTAATAAGGGAGCCATGTATCTCTGCCATAATTCCTACCTGCTCTACCACGGCTGCGTACCTCTCAATGAGGACGGCAGCTTCCGCAAGGTTACCATAGGCGGCCAGGAATACCAGGGCAAGGCCCTCTACGATATCCTGGAGTACTATGCCAGAAAGGGCTATTATGAGCAGGATAACCTGGAGGAACATGAATTTGGCAAGGATATCATGTGGTACACCTGGTCCAATGAGAATTCCCCGGTATACGGCAAGGAAAAGATGGCCACCTTTGAGCGATATTTCCTGGCGGAGAAATCTTTGCAGCAGGAGAAAAAAGACTACTATTATACTCTGATTGACAAGGAGGAGGTGGCGGACCGGATTCTGTCGGCATTCGGTATCGATCCGGCCCGGGGCCATATTCTCAACGGCCATATGCCTGTCCATGCCAAATCCGGGGAGTCACCGGTTAAGTGCGGCGGCAAAGTCATGATTATCGACGGCGGCTTCTCACGGGCCTACCAGAGCACCACAGGAATCGCCGGCTATACCCTGATTTATAATTCCAGGGGACTCCGCCTTGTATCCCACGAGGCCTTTACCTCGACGGAAGATGTGATTGAGAAAGAGATTGACGTTCATTCCAGTACAGTAATCCGTGAGTTTTCCTCCCGTCGGGAGAGGGTGGGTGACACGGATGAAGGCCAGAAGATGAGGGAGAAGATCCAGGACCTGGAGGATCTGCTTCATGCTTACCGGACCGGTCTGATTCTGGAAAAGGACCATTAGAAGAAATATAATATATATAATTTGAATTTTAGGAGGTCAACTGATGATTGAATTATTAAAGACAGGCGCCTATCTGGTCAATGGCAGAGAACTGGTGGAGGACACCAGGGAAGCTGCTGCCCGGCTGACAGACCTGGTTGGTAAGGATGTTCCGTCTAAGGCAGAGGCGGCCAAAGCCACCATCGCCTATGGAATCCTTAAGGACCATAATACATCCGGCAGAATGGACAAGCTTCAGATCCGCTTTGACAAACTGACATCCCACGATATCACCTATGTGGGTATCATTCAGACAGCCCGCGCTTCGGGACTTGAAAAGTTCCCCATGCCTTACGTGCTGACCAACTGCCACAATAGTCTCTGTGCGGTTGGTGGTACCATTAATGAGGATGATCATATGTTTGGCCTGACCTGTGCCAAGAAGTATGGTGGTATCTATGTACCGCCCCACCAGGCAGTCATTCACCAGTTTGCCAGAGAGATGCTGGCCTGCGGCGGCAGCATGATCTTAGGTTCTGACTCTCACACCCGCTACGGTGCCCTGGGCACTATGGCCATGGGTGAGGGCGGTCCTGAGTTGGTAAAACAGCTGCTTAACCAGACTTATGACATCAATATGCCAGGCGTCATCGCCATCTATCTGACCGGGGAACCGGTCCTTGGTGTAGGACCCCAGGATGTGGCCCTGGCCATCATCGGAGCCGTCTTTAAAAACGGATATGTCAACAATAAGGTCATGGAGTTTGTCGGCCCTGGTGTTGACAAGCTGTCGGCAGATTTCAGGATCGGTGTGGATGTCATGACCACAGAGACCACCTGCCTGTCCTCCATCTGGCAGACAGATGAGACCATCCGCGAGTTCTATGAGATTCACGGAAGAGAAAATGATTACAAAGAGTTAAAGCCCGGTGACCTGGCCTATTACGATGGCGTAGTCAAGGTGGATCTGTCCAAAATCCGCCCCATGATTGCCATGCCATTCCACCCGAGCAATACCTACACCATAGAAGAACTGAACAGTAACTTAGAGGACATCCTCTATGACTGTGAGCAGAAGGCCCTGGTCAGCCTGGACGGCCAGGTGGACTTCCAGCTGAGGGACAAGATCCGTAACGGCCGGCTTTATGTGGAGCAGGGCATCATCGCCGGCTGTGCCGGTGGAGGTTTTGAGAACCTCTGTGACGCGGCGGATATCATCCGTGGTCACTCCATCGGCTCCGATGAGTTCACCCTCAGTGTATATCCTGCAAGCACTCCCATTTTCATGGAACTTGTCAGGAATGGGGCGGCGGCTGACTTTATGGCAGCGGGAGCTATCGTCAAGACTGCATTCTGCGGTCCCTGTTTTGGAGCAGGTGATACACCGTCCAACAACAGTTTGAGTATCCGTCACTCCACCAGGAATTTCCCCAACCGGGAGGGTTCCAAGCTTCAGAACGGCCAGATTGCCTCTGTGGCTCTCATGGATGCCAGGTCCATCGCTGCCACGGCGGCCAGCAAGGGCTTCCTGACCCCGGCTACAGACCTGGATCTGGAGTTTAGCGGCAAGAAGTACCACTTTGATTCTACAATCTACGAAAACCGTGTCTTTGACAGTAAGGGTCAGGCTGATCCTTCCGTGGAGATAAAGTTTGGTCCCAACATTAAGGATTGGCCTAAGATGAGTGCCCTTCCTGAGCATATGATCCTCAAGGTGGTCTCCGAGATTCATGATCCGGTCACCACCACCGACGAGCTGATTCCGTCAGGAGAAACCTCCTCCTACCGGTCCAATCCTCTTGGCCTGGCAGAGTTTACCCTGTCCAGAAAAGATCCTTCCTATGTGGGTAAGGCCAAGGAGGTCCAGAAGGCCCAGAAGGCCATCGAGGCAGGAGCGGATCCTCTGAAAGCCCTTCCCGGCCTTGCCGGGATTGTGGAAACCCTGTGGGAAAGCTTCCCGGACATCAGCAGGGCCAACACCGGAGTGGGATCCACCATTTTTGCCGTGAAGCCCGGAGACGGGTCTGCCAGAGAGCAGGCGGCTTCCTGCCAGAAAGTACTGGGCGGCTGGGCCAATATTGCCAATGAGTATGCTACTAAGCGCTACCGGTCTAACCTGATCAACTGGGGCATGCTGCCCTTCCTCATTCCAGAGGGAGACCTGCCTTTTACCAACGGTGATTACCTCTTTATCCCTGATGTGAGAAAGGGAGTGGAGGATAAGGCATCATCCTTCCAGGCTTATGTGGTCAAGGGTGACAAGATGCAGCCCTTTACTTTGAAGATGGGTGACCTGACCGACGATGAGCGTAAGATTATCCTTGAGGGATGTCTGATCAATTACAACCGGTCTAAAATGTAGGCCAGGCGGAACAACAGATCATCCATGTACCGATATAGAGAAATTAGTGAACCACAAAGGACAGATTTCGGGTATTTTGAAAGAGAAATCTTATAGATAAAAGGAGTATCAGGAAATGAAAATCTCGGGAAACCAGCTGTTTGCGACAGCGATGAAAAAAGAAGGAGTTGACACTATATTTGCCTATCCGGGTGGAATGGTCGTCAATCTTCTTGACGCCCTTTATGACCATCCGGGTATTGACCTTGTCCTGCCCCGGCATGAGCAAGGGGCGGTCCATATGGCGGATGGATATGCCCGGGCTACAGGCAAGGTAGGGGTGTGCCTTGTCACCAGTGGCCCCGGAGCCACCAATCTGGTTACCGGTATTGCCAATGCCAATTATGACAGTATTCCTATCGTTTGCTTTACCGGCCAGGTATCGGAGAACCTCATAGGCAATGATGCCTTCCAGGAGGTAGACATCATAGGTGTGACCAGGCATGTGGCCAAGTTTGTCATTATGGTCCGTGAACGGGAAATGTTAGCCCAGCGGATCAAAGAAGCCTTTTATATAGCCAGGTCCGGCAAGCCGGGTCCGGTCTTAGTGGACCTTCCTACTGATGTTATGGCAGAGCTGGGATCCACTTCCTATCCTACCAATGTAAACATCCGGGGTTACAAGCCCAATAAGGGTGTTCACATGGGCCAGCTCAAAAAGGCCATCACTATGATGAAGAGAGCGAAAAAGCCCATATTCCTCATAGGCGGCGGCGTCAACCTGGCCGGAGCCCAAGAGGAGATGACCACTTTGGCTGCGAAACTGGAGGTCCCGGTAATCACCACAGTCATGGGCCGGGGTGCCATTAATACGGAGCATCCTCTTTTTATAGGGGATATCGGTATGCATGGATCCTATGCGGCCAACAGGGCGGCTAACGAAGCGGACCTGATCTTTGCCATCGGCTGTCGGTTTGGTGACCGGGTGACCGGAGATGTCAAGAACTTTGCCCCCAGGGCCAAGATTGTCCATATAGATATCGAATCGGCCTCCATTTCCAGGAACGTCACCGTTGATATTCCTATCGTAGCCGACGCCAAGGCTGCCATCGAAAAGATTATCAGCCATACCCAGCCCATGACTCACAGCCGCTGGGTCAAGGAAGTCAAGAGCTGGGACCAGGAGCATCCTCTGGCCATGGATGTGAAGGAGGGAGTCAGCCCCCAGAAGATTATAGAAACCCTCAATGAACTCTATGCTGACAGGGATACGATCTATACAGCCGATGTAGGCCAGCACCAGATGTGGGCCAGCCAGTATCTGCGTCTGGACCCCAGGCACCGGCTCTATCAGAGCGGCGGTCTCGGAGCCATGGGCTTCGGCCTGCCTTCCGCTATAGGTGCCCGTATCGGTATGCCTGAGAAATCGGTCGTATCTATCAACGGTGACGGCGGTTTCCAGATGAATATCCAGGAGATGGCGACGGCGGTCTGCCAGGAACTGCCCATGGTCATTGTCATTTTCAACAATACCAAGCTGGGTATGGTAAGGCAGATGCAGACCCTTTTCTGTAAGAAGCGTTATATGATCACTTGTCTGGCTTCCCATAAGTCCTGTAAGGGAAAATGCGGACAGCCGGGCTATGAGTGTCCGGAGTACACACCTAATTTTGTTAAGATCGCCGAGGCCTACGGCAGCAAGGGCTACCGGGTGACAGAGGACAGCCAGCTGGCTGACACCATCCTGGAGGCGAGAAACTATGCTGAGGCCAACAATAAGCCGGTAATTGTAGAGTGCATCGTATCACCTGACGAGCTGGTTCTGCCCATGATCAAGGGTGGGGCAAGCTTTGATGATATTTTGTTGTAGGAGGGTAAGACATGAGAGTATTAGATACCACAAAAAAGAAACGCTGGGTCTCCCTCTATGTGGAGAACCGTATCGGTGTCCTGGCCCGGATCTCGGGCATGATGTCCGGCAAATCCTATAACATTGACAGCATCACTGTGGGAACCACAGAAGACCCGACCATCTCCCGGATGACCATCGGCCTGTCTTCTGATGACGCCACCTTTGAGCAGATCAAAAAGCAGCTTAACCGCTGTGTTGAGGTCATCAAGCTCAATGATATTACCGATGCCTCAGCCCATATGAAAGAGATTCTTTTCATCAAGATTCATGATTGTTCTGAGTTTGAGAAGGGAGAGATCTTCCGGATCGCCCAGGTCTTCGGCTCCAAACCCATAGACTATGGCATCAACAGCGTGCTCCTGGAAAATGTCAGTACAGAGGGTCGCAACAATGACCTGATCGCCTTGCTGCAGAAGAAGTTTGACAATGTAGAGATTGTCCGGGGCGGAATCGTTGCCATCGACTCCATCAGTATGATAGACCGGTAAATACCATGATAGTATCAACCGGCAGTCTTAGACTGCCGGTTTTCTTATTTTCATATATATTTTTTTACAAAAGAAAATATTCATGAATATTTATTATATATTTTAATACTTTTTATCAAGTATATGTTATAATATTATAATAATTTTGCATGGATTAGAGGCCGTGGCTGAGAGGCCGGGTCCCTTGCTCCAAAATCCTGCAGAATATGATACCCGGGATATAAGATAATAGAAGACGTATAAGGAGGAGATATTATGAAAAAGAAACTGTTATCGATGGTGCTCACTTTGGCCCTTGCCTTAAGCTTTTTCGCCCTTCCGGTATCCGCCGCCAAGGCTCCCGTAAGTGAGGGAAAGAAGCTTTACGTAACCGGAACTAAGAATTTCCTTGCCCTTCGTTCCAAACCTGAATATAATGACGCCAACATCAAGAGAAAGCTTTATAATGGTCAGAAGGTCAAGATTACAGGGGGCTGGAAGGGTAAATATGTCAAGGTTTACTCTTATAAGACCAAGAAATCCGGCTATGTGGACGGTACTTATCTTACGATGAAAAAGGGCAAGATCAAGACAGTCAGGAATGTAAAGAACTTCCTTGCCCTCCGCACAAGCGCTAAAGAAAGTGATGCCAACATTTTCGGTAAAATGTATAATGGGGACAAGGTTCGTGTGATCGGTAATACGAGAGGCAGTTATGTATGGATCTATTCTTTTGCTTTGAACAGATCAGGCTACGTAAATAAAAACTATATAAAATAGGGATTTGTTTTCCAACTGTAAAGGGATCCTGCGGGAAGTAAGGACCAGATAAGTTGGGATGAGGCATCCTAAATAATCCGTCTGCCGGTGTGAGGACGCTGGGGAGAACTGTTCAGGCAGTTTCACTCAGCTATCTTTCCACCGGCAGTTTTTTGTCCTTCTTTTTTTCAATTCGTTCAGCTAAAGCCCAGGTAAACTGAATGTGAAAAAATACATCTGGAAAGAAATGGAAAATAATAATATAATTGACAATAATTGGAAGTAATGATAGTATCAACATTAAATATCCATAATTTGACAATTCTATGTCTGGAGGAGACTGGCTTATGGGAAGGGAGTGATGATATGCCTGTCATTTAAGAAGAATCAAAAGGTTCAGTCAGTAACATAGTTCATCCTCAAGAAGCTTGAACAAATAATAATTATTCTAGGAATGTCCCATGGGGCAGCTCATAAAGAGTCTGCCAATCAGGGACATGGAAAGGCGGAAATGTGAAAAGATCAGGTAGAAAGCTGGCTGCTTTTTTGATGGCCGTCATGTTGCTTTTATGTAATAGCGGCACAACCCTTGCGGCAGAGACAGTTCATAACATTTACGCTCAGGATAATATCTACAGGAATACATTCAGTCTGAGAGGGAAGACTGCAGAGAAGATGAACAGATTGACAGAAGATACAGAGGGCCTGCCTGTCAGAAAGGCGGACAAAGGGCCGGTTAAGCTGAAGGCAGCTGCCGGACCGGCAGGCTTGGGAGATATGGTAGAAAGTGAGATACCAGAAGGCCAGCCGGACTGGTCAGACCAGGCCGGTGGGGACCAGGGATTAAAGAAGGAAGAGAACAGCGGCCAGGGGTCAGCTACAGAAGACAGAGAGACCCAAAGCGGCCAGGAGACTACATCGGAGGAGGAGAATAAGGCCGGCGGTGGGGATTCCGATTCCCAGGACATGGATCCGGCAGATGATGGCGACGTCGACAAAGCCCGGGAGGAAGACTCAGAGCCAGATCAGGTCCAGAAACCCTCCGGGAATTCTGGAACCAGTTCTACAGAGGAGAAGGACAAGTCATCCTACGAAGGAGACCAGCAGCAGGATGAGCCAGACCGGGAATCCAGCCAGGAGACTTCCCAAGAGACCAGTCCACCGGCGGAAGAAGGGACAAGTGCCAGCAGGGGAGTGTTGAGAACGGCAGGGCCAGACCCTAACCATAATGTGACTATGCCTGACAGGACCAGCCATTATTTCCTGCTGCAGAAAAACAGTGACAGGATTTCAGATGTGTCTGACTCAGATGCGAAGATTACAGGATCTGAGAAGGAGGCGGCCCAGTATATTTTCACCGAATATCCCGACGGTACTGCCTATAATTTCTCGCCGACCATGACTGCGGAGACCGAAGTCAGAGTAGGAGGTGGCAGCGGCGGGAGTGTCAGCCTGGACAAGGTTGTGGAAGGCAGCTATGAGGAGTTCGGTGAGCTCCTGGGCAACAGCAAAGAAGGCCACATTGTTTCGAAGGTCTTTGACATAAACCGTTGCAGCACAGACCCATATGCCATCTACACCAATGTGGGCAGCTGGTTTGACAGCAAGAGCAGGAAGAGCTACAAGGTAGATATGAAGATGACTGTGACAGGAGCTCTTTATCCTGGAGAAGAGACCAATAAAGAAAAGTTCACTGATAAGATGGTCGCTCCCTATGTTGGCTTTACCAATTTCGATATCGGACTCATCGCGTCCCAGAGCGATGATGTGGACGTGAAGCTGGATTTCTTCTATCATGGCACAGAGGATAAGATAGAGGATATCAAGGGCATTCTGGAATTCATTGATATTGATGCCCAGCAGGGAGTGGATCTGGGAGAAGGGATAGAAAAAGTAATACTGTTTAACACAGGAAGCTCTCTGATGCAGTATGCCCCCGGATTGGTCTCCTCCTCAAAGGGGTATGTTTCCTCCCAGACCATGAAGAATCTGAGTTCCAATAACACCAATACCACAGTCATGGGTCTTTTTTCCGGCAACGGAGTGAAATGCCGCTTTACCCTGTCCAAATGTGATCATTTAGATACGGGCGGCAGAGCCAGGTATGCGGTGCCTGGAGGGTATGGGATTCCCGTGGCTAATTCTTTAGAGGAGGCCATATGCTACTACTATGCCAACAGTACAGGCTTTATGGGTATAAGGACAGATATCAAGATGCTTGCTCCTCCGGAGGAATTGAACAAAAGTGTATACCAGGGACAGATTGACAAGGACCAGTCTGCTGTCGGTGACAGGACCCTGATTCTGGAAAACAGGGAAGAACCTGTGACTTTTATCCTGTCCGCGGGAGTGAATATGACACCGGACACGGACTCGGCCAGATATAAGACCTTTGTAATATCTGATGATATAGATCCTCTTTTAAAAGTTAATGGGGTTAAGGTCTTCAGCAGTAAGGCAGGGGGGACCGGCGACCAGAAGCTGGATGAGGTAAGCTCTCTCTTCGCCATCAGCTGCAAAAAGAAAGGGAAGCAGGGGACAGAAGTAAAAGTGACTGCCGAGGCATCTGCCTTGTCTTCTGCTGATTTTTACGGCCGGGTATATTATGTCCATATCAATACTTCCGTGAAAAGTGACCAGGAGCTTGAGGGGGAAGGCATTTCCCTGGAGGATTATTACCAGGAGAAGAATCAGCTGGGCAAGGCATTTGAAGACAAGGACTTCAGAGGGACCTTTGCTGTGGATAACTGGGGAAAGCTGCAGGTGACTGATCAGTTTGACATTCTTACAGAAAGAGTGCCCGACCCTGTTATTGTCAACATGCCTGTAAAAATTGCCGTTAAAAAGATTGATGGTGAGAGCGGACAGCCGGTCAAGGGTGTGGTTTTTGGCCTCTTTCCGGGGAAAAATATCACTAACTATTCGAAAGACCAGGCCATATGCCTGGCCACAAGTAACGACCAGGGGATCGCCTTATTTGAAACAGGTGACCAGACATCTTTTTACCGGGAAGAATACGGGGACGGGCCTTATTGTATCAAAGAGCTTTCCCTTCCTGATGCCATGAAGTATGTATGGGACGTCAACACCAGCTGGGTTTATACCATCAATTCCCTCAAAGAGATCCTGCCAGGGGACAAAAAGCTGGAACAGCCCGACCAAGCCAGGACAGTTATCAATAATAACAGGGAGATAACAGAGGGATCCATTAAGGTTTATAAATCTTGCAGGGATACCGGGGATCTTCTTGAAGGAGCCGTTTTTGCCCTCAGTGCCTGGTCAGAGAGCCGGAAAGAATATGTCGACATAGCCAATCTGGAGGAGTCAAAGGATGCTTTGGGAAGGTTGGTTTATACCAATAAGAACAAGGTCACCTGCACCATGGATAATCTGGGCCGGTTTAAGATCAGAGAGATCAAGGCCCCCCGGGGCTGTGTTCTGACCGGTAAAGAGTGGAGCTTCCTGGCTGAGGGGGATCTGGCCGCGAAAACCCATGAATTTAATTACCAGGAGACTTCTTCGGAAAAGACCAGCAAGGGTTCTGTAATCTGCAGGAATTCTCTTCAGAAGGCTATTCTTAATATTATCAAGCAGGACGATGCCGGCAACTATGTGGAGGGTGTCGTCTTCCAGGTAATTGCCGCCGAGGATATCTATGCTCCCTGGAACCTGGATGAGAAGGGGAAACCCCTGCCCGGTGCCCAGATTCTGGTGGCCAAAGGGACGGTTGTCGATCAGATCAGCACGGGAGCTGATGGCAGGGGACGGTCCACTGAGGGCAGGGAACTTTATATAGGCTCCTATGAAGTCAAAGAGACAGCCGGAGCGGCCGGTCATGTCATGAACAGGGAAAGCTACCACATGACCCTGACCTATGGCCTGGATCAGACTGAAAAGTACCTGTCCTATAAGCTGCTGGCCAATAATAAGTTGATGCAGCCCTCCCTGGCCGTAGCCAAAATATCTGACAGAACTACCAATGCTGAAGGTGGGCAGGTGAGATACGACGGGAAGGCCGGCCGGTTTATGGAGAAAAAGATTCCTGGATTATATAAAGCCGGCGATAGAATTGATTTCACCATCCATGTCACCAACACAGGTAATACCCCGCTCTGCCACCTGGAGGTCACAGATGATATGGATAAGATCAACCAGGAATATGGCTACAGCCTGTCCCGCTTTGTCAACATGGAAACAGCATCCTTCGTGCTGCCAGATTCCGGTTATATAAAGACATCTATGGGAAATAAGGCCAGGGTCTATTTCTTTGAGAAGAGTCACCTGAAGGTCATGGTAAATGAACTGGAGGTGGGAGACAGTATAGAGCTGCATGTTGCCGGCAGAATCCTCAATAATGCCAAGGATGCCTACCATCTGGAAAATGAAGTCTATGTCACAGCCAGATATAGTGTTAAGGAAGATGACGAGGAAAGACATCTTGAAGAGGTGCCCACAGAGGCCCTTGTTGACGGAGAGGGAAACAGCCTGGTAAGGGATCAGGATTATATTCATATTCCAGGAGACGCCCAAATGGAGGTCCTGAAGATGGCAGACAGGACGGGGGGCATCCGCATAGTCAATGGAGAGATGACTGGAGGCAGTAAGATTCCCGGTATCTATAAAGCGGGTGAGAAGGTGCGTTACAAAATCATTGTCAAAAATACGGGGACGGTCCGCCTGAAGAATATCCATGTGAAGGATATCATGAGCCAGCGACTGGCAGCCGTGACCGACGTCAAAAATGCGTCCTTTGTCCTGGGAGAGGCCAAAGAGACAGAAAAGGACCTGACAACTTTCTCCGGAAGAACAGTCAAGGCAAAGCTGGTCAGCCCGGATGAGGTCCTCCTTTGCGGCAGCAAGGACGAGGGAAGTGGAGAAGACAGGCTCTATAGTGGTGATTATGTAGAACTGGTTTACGAGGCTACCATCCTCAGAGACGTGGCTAATATGTATGATTTGACCAACAATGTCCTGGTAAACAGTATGTACTTTGATGGGGAATCGGACAGGCCTTTAGACCAGAAACAGGACCAGGATAAGATCGAGCTACCCGGCAGCGTCAGTGCCAGACTGGCCAAGCTGGCTGACCGCACGAGAGGAGCCGTCCTTGACCATGGACGCTACAGGGCAAACAGTAAGATCAGTGGAATCTATGAGAGTGGGGAGAAGGTGACTTATAAGATCACAGTTACCAACAATGGCACAGCCAACCTCTACCATCTGATTCTGAGAGACCAGATGAGTAAGGAACTTCTGGATGCTTTGGATGAATCGTCGGTCTCCTTTGAGGACGGGACCTACCAGACACAGGCGGGAAGAAAAATCCGGACCAATCTTGTAGCCAGGAAGACCCTGCTTATGGACTTCCTGGCGGCCGGTGACAGTGTGGACGTCTATCTCCATGGCAGGATTCTGGAAAAGAAGGGCAATCTCTTCGATCTTGTTAATGTAGTGACCCTCGAAGCATCCAGCTTCAATGGAAATGAAGACGAAAGTAGGGATGCCCGGGAAAAAGACCAGGAAGAAGAGAAAAGCTACAGGCTGACTTATCATTCCAACTGGGATCAGGAGGAGAAGGAGGCAGATGGGGAGACTCCCTGCCATGCTGGAACAGCCGTCCATGTGAATGGCTGCAGCTTTGACAGAGAAGGCTATATTTTTGCCGGATGGAACAGCAGGAAGGATGGCGGTGGCGACAGCTATAGCCCCGACAGCCTCTTTACCATGCCCCAGGCCGATGCCGACCTCTATGCCCAGTGGTCCCGGCTGCCGGTGGATTCCAGGAAGGAAAAAACTTGCAGACTGATTTATGACTCCAATAATATAAGAGAGCAGAGGGAGTATGATGAGGAGAATCCGGGAACGACCAGTAAGGTCATGGGGGTCAATGACAATAGTTTTGTCTATACCGGCTGGTCTTTTATGGGCTGGAATACGAAGCCTGACGGCAGTGGAGAAAGCTTCAGTCCCGGAGACTGTGTAAGACTTCCGGATCACGATCTCTATCTCTATGCCCAGTGGCTTAAAAATACGAGTTATACGTTGATTTATGATGCCAATAATGGAACAGGTATGTCCAGAAGGGATAGCCAGACTCCCTGCCCCAGAGGCAAGGTGCTTGTCCTGGAAGGCAATGATTTTGCCTCTGGCAGGGATGAGGACCAGGCAGTTTTTAAGGGTTGGAATACCAGACCTGACGGTTCAGGAGACATGCTGATGCCGGGGGATACCAAGGAGATCAACACGGATCTTGTCCTCTATGCCCAGTGGGACAAAAAGGAATCGGAGGAGGATCATCCGGAGAAGACCAGCAGGATCTATTATCATGCCAACAACGGGAAAATAGATTATGCCGTTGATGCCCAGACCCCGGCGGGCCAGGGAAGCAAGGTCAGCCTTGATGAGAATAAGTTCTCCTTTGGTCTGTCAGCCTTCACTGGCTGGAATACCAGGGCAGACGGCTCCGGTAAAGCCTATAAGGCTGGAGACGAGTACACCCTGCCTGAACATGATGTCCATTTATATGCCCAGTGGAAGGACCAGGCGGTCAGACTTTACTATCATTCCAATGTGCAGGGAGAGAAGGAGGAACTTGTGATTGAGGATGCCCAGACTCCTGTGGCCCTTAAAACCTCTGTCAAACTGGATGGAGTTATGTTTGAAAATACAGGATATCATTTCACCGGCTGGAATGAGAGGGCTGACGGCAGCGGTAAGAGCCTGAATCCAGGAGAAAGTCTGCTGATAGATGAAGACAGACATCTCTATGCCCAGTGGACAGTGGCTCAGGAAAAATACAGGCTTACCTATCATTCTGCCTATCCGGAAGAATTGAAGACGGGTCAGGGGTCAGATACCATGAAAGATCTCTCAGAGACAGACGGGGAGACCCCCTGCTTTGGACACAGTTCCATCGATATCAATGATAACCCCTTCAACCAGCCGGCCGGCTACTCTTTTGCCGGTTGGAATGGGAAAGCAGACGGAAGCGGTTTGTCCTGCCAGCCGGGAGACCATTATAATATGCCGGAAGAGAATGTTGATCTTTATGCCCAGTGGATTCCAGTAAAGACAGATGGCGACGGAAATGAGAGCCAGACAGAACCCGGTCCCAGCTCTACAGGGGACCAGACAGAACCTGACTCCGGCTCTACAGGGGAGGATCCGGTTGACCCCAATCTGCCGTCGGCTAAAAGCCTTGTCCTTGATGGCATAGAAAAAGAGTATCAAAGGGTTGAGAATATGCCTTTTGAAAAAATTATCGAGGAGGGAGAGGCTGCCTTAGCCATTCCTGTGACCGATGAAATGACTGATGAGGACAAGATTAATATACCTGGCAAGGGAGAGGGCAAGATCGCCAAGCTGGCAGATAAAACAGAAGGAGTGACCCTTGAAAAAGGACGCTATAAGGGGACACGAATTCCCGGCATCTATAGTAATGGCGAGAGGGTGGATTTTTCTATCACCGTTAGTAACAGTGGGTCTGCCGATCTTTTTGACCTGATGGTCAAGGATGTCATATCAGAAGACCTGAGAAGATATTTAGATGAGAAAACCCTGTCTTATTCCAAAGGGACTATGCTTTCTAAAAATCAGGATAAGATTACTGTCACAGAACTGGCCCAGGAGGACGGATCCCTGGGACTGATGCTTAACCAATTGAAAGCAGGAGACCAGCTGGTCCTCCATGTATCAGCCTGTTTGACCGGGCTTACGGAAACAGTGTCAGGCCTGGAGAACAGTGTCCATTTATCGGGAAAATATATCAGTATCAATGAAGACGGTGAAAAGGCTAAGATCTATATAGAGGATACAGACCAGTGTCACGATAAGGACACGATCGGAGGAGGAGCGCCTGTTCTTGTGGTTGCCAAACTGGCTGACCGGACCAAGGGTGTCATCCTGAAGGATGGAAGGTATTCCGGTGAAAAGCGGACCGGAAGCTACAAGGCAGGGGACAGGGTAGTATTTTCAATCAGAGTGAGCAACAGAGGTAAGTCACCGGCCTACCATGTCCAGGTAGATGACAGTCCTTGTGCGGCTCTGGCTGAGGCCCTTGATGTCAAAGGCTTTACCATGGATACCGGAGACTTGTTAAACAGCCAGCAGGGGAGTAAGATCAGGGTTGAGAAAGGAGAAGCAGGGAAAGTCGTACTGGACAGACTCGAAGGCGGAGACTCTGTGCTCATCTATTATTATGCTACTGTGAAAAAAGATGCCGTCCCGGCCCGGGACCTGGCAAATGAAGTGACCGTAGAGGGGTGCTTCCTGAATGGGGAAAAAATAGCGAAAACTATGCTCATGCAGGATTCTGATAAGGTTGATATCGTCGGGGATAATCCTGACCCAGTGGAAGATAGACAGCCCGACTCCGGGACCACCAGTCTTAAGCCTGCCACAAGCTTCAAGGACAGGACTTTTTCCCAAAAATCCCAGCCTGGGCAGAAGGATGATACGGAATCATCTTCTACTGTCAAGACAGGGGATTCTAATGACGGGATGAAATACCTGGTCATGGCGGCCCTGGCTCTTCTCATGCTGCTGACCATAGTTTTTGTCCGGAAGAAAGCCGGAAAATAAAGCGGTAGTTTTAGAAGCTTTCAAAAGTTATAGCTGAGGTTTTAGAGAAATCCAGAAATATATGGCTGAAGTATTGGGGGAATCCAGAAAATATAGCTGCGGTTTTTAAAAAAATCCCAAAAAAGCTGGTTTTGATGGGGCAGGCCCGCCAAACACGACCTTATTTAAGGCTTTTTCTGTTGGATTTAAACCATTTCTATGGTAAATTTATATATTATAAAACATATTTCAGGAAAGGAAGGAGGATAGGAATGGAAAAGCATAAATTTTGGGCCTGGGCTACTGTATTCTGTTTTCTTATGACTATGTACACAGGCTATAAAAGAAAATAAATAAGAGGAGAAGACCTGGAGGCCATAGCCGGCTGGAATCCTGGCTTTATTAGGGTCTGGTTTTTAATAATTGTATGGAATATTGTTTATATTATTTTAATAATATGTTATAATTATCTAATATATTTACATGTATTCACAGTCTTGTCCGGCTGGAAAATAGATGTAAACAGTATATTTAGACTATATTCACTATATTAGAAAGGAGATCAAAAAACTGCATGAAAAATCATAAGAAGAAGAATGGAGCACTTTTTCTTGCCGTTGCCTTTGTTATGCTTGCCCTGCTGGCGCTGCCTGCGACTGCGGAGGCCAAAAGAACAAAAGTGGTCAAAAAAAGATCGGCCCTGATTACCAAAATCCTGTATGTTGGTGATACTAAGCCAGTCAGTGTAAAGGTTAAGAATGCCAGGAACCTTAAGAAAACCAACTGGAGAGTAGTTAAGTCGACGCCTGCTATCAGAAAGGTTAAGCTGACGAAAAATCACATCAGCTTTTATGCCAGCGCAAATGAGGAAGGTATCTATGAGGTCATTGCCTTCCAGGTAATAAAAAAGACCAAAAAGAAGATATATTACCGTATGATACCCATCCGGGTTATCGTTAAAAATAAAACGGCAACTTCCTCGGCAAGAACGTCGGCCAGCAGTAAGAATGCGACGGCTACGGCCAGCAAGAATACCACAACTACAGCCAGCAAGAATACCACAACCACAGTCAGTAGCTCGGCCACAGGAAGAAGCGGCTTAATGCATGGGAAATACGGTGTATTTCTTGGGATTAACGGCGACCAGATCAGCAAGCTCAATGGCTATGATACGGTAGTAATTGAGCCTGAGGAATTCACCGCCGACCAGGTAGCCGGTCTCAAGAAAAGTGGTAAGACAGTCCTGGCCTATTTGAATGTTGGCGCCATAGAGAATTACAGGTCTTACTACGACACTTACAAGGGGCTTATCCTTGGTTCCTATGATGGTTGGCCCGACGAACATTGGATTAATGTGGCAGACGTCAACTGGCAGAATTTTGTGGTGAATACCCTGGCAAAGAAATATATTGGCATGGGTTTCCAGGGCTTCTATGTAGATAATCTGGATGTATATTATCACTTTAAAAAGGATGTCATCCGCAGCGGCTGTCTTTCCATCTTAAAGCGCCTGAAAGCCATGAATGGGATTATCATGGTCAATGGAGCGGATGTGCTTGTAAGAGAGTTGATTGCGGCGGGAACCGTCCGATCTTACATGGATGTGGTTAACCAGGAGGAAGTATTTTCCACCAGCTATGGCCGTGTCCAGGATTTTGAAGATACACAGTATTTCCAGGATTATCTGGGCCAGGCCAAGGAAAAAGGGAAATTGATCTGCTGTCTGCTTGAATACGGGACCAGCAGTGAAGTCCTGTCTAAAATACAGACCTACGCTAATCAGAATGGATTCTTCTATTACTATTCACCCAGACGTAACCTGGATTAAAATGTTTTTCTGTTGTCTCTTTATTAGCCGGGAGACCAGGGACAGGTTATTGAAATTAAGAAAAAAGAGTTGAATTACTGCATAAAAGAGGGGGCTGCCTTTGAGGCAGCCCCCTCTTTATTCACAACACGAAACCGTGTCAGATTCAATTACATAAGCTGGCGGAACATAGCCTCGAAGTCCTCGAGGGAAGCACGCTTCGGATTGCCGGGCTCACAAGCATCAGCTGCTGCGGATTCGCACAGGAAGGGAAGATCCTCTTCCTTAAGAGCCTCAAGCTTGGTCGGGATTCCAACGTCAACAGATAACTGGCGAACAGCGTCGATAGCTGCCTGGCGGTATGCATCGGCATCCATTCCTTCTGTATCAACGTCAAATGCCTCAGCGATGTACTTGAACTTGTCGCCTGTGGTCTCTTTGTTGAATTCCATAACGATCGGAAGCATCATAGCACATGCAACACCGTGAGGTGT
>DLBH01000029.1 GCA_002494165.1 Lachnospiraceae bacterium UBA7026
GACCTGCAGAGCAAGGTAGACCCCTATCTGAGGCCACTCTATGATGCCCTCTATGAGATTATGGGGGCAGATACCTTTATGAAAAATATGGAGCGGGGGCTGATTGAGGTAGCACCGCTTGCCTATATGAGGGGCCGGACCCTGGATAATGCCTTTGTGGTTCTGGATGAAGCCCAGAATACCACCCCAGCCCAGATGAAGATGTTCCTGACCCGTATCGGTTTTGGGTCTAAGGCCATTATCACTGGGGACTTGACACAGAAGGACCTGCCGGACTCTTCCTTATCCGGTCTTGATGACGCCCTGCGGGTACTGAAGAAGGTCGAGGAAATCGGAGTCTGCTATCTGACCAGTGAAGATGTGGTAAGACACCCTCTGGTCCAGAAGATTGTCACGGCCTACGAGGAATATGACAAGCAGAAGGAAGCCCGCCAGCGCAGGAAGGAAGAAAAGGAGAGGCTGCGCAAAAAGAGGAGCGGGAGAAAAGAGTAATTTATGACTATTGAGATAGAAAATAATTATCCGGTCCTTCTTCTGGAGGACTACAGGGAGATCATAGAAAATGTTGTCAATGCCGCCCTGGATTATGAACAGTGCCCCTATGAGGTCCAGGTTTATGTCCTGCTGACAGATGATGAGGAGATTCATGAGATTAACAGGGACCAGCGGGGGATCGACCGGCCTACAGACGTCCTGTCCTTCCCCATGGCTGACTATCCCATTCCCGGTGATTTCAATGATCTGGAGACCAGGGAGCCGGATGCCTTCCATCCGGGAAGTGGGGAGCTGATTCTTGGAGATATCATCATTTCCTTAGATAGAATGGCTGCCCAGGCCAGGGATTACGGTCACAGCCAGACCAGGGAGCTTGCTTTCCTCACAGCCCACAGCATGCTCCATCTCATGGGTTATGACCACATGGTGGATGGGGAAAGAGCAGTCATGGAAGAAAGACAGGAGGAGATTTTAAGGATCTGCGGCTACAGCCGCCAGATTCAGGATTTCTGATTGTTGAAAAGTTTTGTGAATCCTTCCAGGCTAAGCACAAAAGCCGGGATTTCACCTTTGCAGGTAAGGTGAATTGCTTTCCTGGCTGAAAGGAAAACAGAAGCCGGAGTTATCATTTATTGCAAGAGATGGTATCCCGGTCTATTTGGAAAGGAAATGGCGAGGCCTATGGCTAATAGGAATTATTATGATGTGATTATTGCGGGGGCCGGACCGTCAGGAATGACGGCGGCCCTCTCTTGTGCCCGCAGGGGTCTTACAGTTCTCCTGGCTGACAGGAACAGCCAGGTGGGGCGAAAGCTGCTGGTTACGGGTAACGGCCGCTGTAACCTGACCAACACTCTGCAGGAGCCAGCCTGTTACCGGTCTGACAACCCCGACCTGGCCTGGGCCAGGGTCCGGACCTTTCCGGCAGGAGATACTATGGGTTTCCTAAAAGATCTGGGAATCTATCTGACAGACAGAGATGGCTATGTCTATCCCTACAGCGGCCAGGCGGCCACGGTCAGAGAGGCTTTCGAAAGAGCCCTGGACCGGGAGCCTGGGATCAGGGTCCTTACAGAGACCCGGCTGGTGGATATGAAAGCAGTTCATTCCGAACCGGTAAAAAAGTACCCTGACAGAAAAACTGGGCCAGACCGGCCGGTCCGTTTCCAGCTGATACTGGAAGAAGACCATGAGCCGGCCGGCAAAGCAGGAAAAAGAAAAAAAGAAGAACCCAGGAAAAAGAAAGAACGTCAAAGCTATTACTGTGGCTGCCTGCTCCTGGCCACAGGTGGCCTGGCCGGAGAGAAATTCGGATGTCAGGGAGACGGCTACCGTTTTGCCGTAGCCACCGGTCACAAACTGGTCCGCCGGCTGCCTGCCCTGACTGCCCTAAAAACATCAGCTCCTTTTGTGAAACGAATCAGCGGGGTCCGCTGTCCGGCACAGATTGAGGCTTTAACGGAAGGAGTCCTGCTGGCCCGGGAGACCGGGGAATTACAGTGGACAGATTACGGGATTTCAGGAGTGGCAGTCTTTCAGTTGAGCCGCCATGTGATCCTTGCTCTGGAAGATCAGAAGAAGGTGGAAGTCCGGATTAATTTCCTGCCGGGCATGGACCGGCCGGACCTGATGGACCTACTTTACAGACTTGGTGGAGCTTTTGGCAAGGAATGCCTCCAGGATGTCTTTTCAGGCATTTTCCCGTCCAAACTGGCCCAGGTGCTGGTCAGAGAGACCCGCTGTGACGGGAACATGGCCATAGATGACCTGGCCGCCGGGGACTGGGACCGGATCTGCCGGGCAGTCCTGGCCTTTCCCTTAAAAATATCAGGCTATCTGGGTTTTGAGAAGGCCCAGACGACCAGGGGAGGGGTCCTGCTGACAGACCTGACTGACAGGCTGGAATCCAGAAAGACAGAGGGCCTTTTTTTCGCGGGAGAGCTGGTGGATGTGGACGGAACTTGCGGTGGTTATAATCTCCAGTGGGCCTTTTCCAGCGGCCATCTTGCAGCCCGGGGAATCATAAATAAAATGTTGCCTTAGATAAAATGTTGCCGTACCATGCATGATGGAATCCATGCCGGTATCGGAAATGTGCTGCCTGGCCAGGATAATGACAGGATGAGCAGGATAGGAGAATTACAGATCTATGATCAGGATATCCCAGTTAAAATTACCCATAAAGCATAAGGAAGAAGATCTGCTAAAAGCTCTGCAGAAAAAGGCCTGGGGCCAAAAACCCCGGTCCTGGCAGCTGGTCCGCCGGTCCATCGATGCCAGGAAAAAGCCGGACCTTTTCTGGGTTTATACCATCGACGCTTCCTTTGCCGATGAAAAAAAGCTGGTCCGGGCGAAAAAGAGTCCCTGGTCCCGGAGCCCCCAAGACCACTATAGCTTTCCGGTCTTTGCCGGTCAGGAAAAGGTGGAAGACCGGCCTGTGATCATAGGCCTGGGGCCTGCCGGTCTTTTTGCCGGTCTTATGCTGGCCCGGGCAGGTTTGAAACCTCTGATATTTGAGCGGGGGGAATGTGTGGAAGACCGGACAGTAAGGGTGGATGGTTTCTTTGCCGGTGACAGTCTTGACCCTGAATCCAATGTCCAGTTCGGTGAGGGCGGAGCCGGAACCTTTTCTGATGGCAAGCTCAACACGGTTGTCAAGGATAAAACAGGGAGAAACCGTTTTGTTCTTGAGACCTTTGTCCGTCATGGAGCTCCTGAAGAGATTCTTTATGATGCAAGGCCCCATGTGGGAACAGATATCTTAAAAGATGTGGTGGCTTCCATGAGGAAGGAAATCCTGGCCCTGGGTGGCCAGGTCCATTTCAGGACCAGGGTCAAAGAAATACTTTTTGAAGAAAACCTGGCCGGAGACCGGCGGGTCCGCGGCCTTATACTGGAAAAAAGACAAGGATTGAGGGCTGCTTATACAGGAAATGATGATTCAGATGGGACCTTAGCTGCTGTCAAAGGCTTTTGTAAAAATGACAGACCCAATGAAAGTATGGCCGTAAGGTCCGGTGGGAGTAGGGATAGCAGGCTTGTTGGGAGTATGGACGGCAGGTCTGTTGGAAGTATGGACGGTAGATCCGGTGGAAGTACGGGTAGCAGGTCCGATGGAAGCATGGCCGTAAGGTCCGGTGGGAGTACGGACGGCAGGTCTGTTGGAAGTATAGATGGAAGATCTGCTGAAAGTATGGATAGCAGGACGGAGGTATGGATAGAGGAGCTTGCCTGCCGCCATGTGATTCTTGCCACCGGCCACAGTGCCCGGGATACCTTTGCCATGCTCCATGAAAAAAAGATTCTGATGACACCCAAGGCCTTTGCCATTGGGGTAAGGGTGGAGCATCCGGCTTCTATGATTAATGAAAGCCAGTACGGAAAGGGTCATGACCCGGGTCTGCCCACTGCCAGCTATAAGCTGACCCATCAGTGTAAGAACGGCAGGGGCATCTACTCTTTTTGCATGTGCCCCGGTGGCTATGTGGTGAATTCTTCATCAGAAAAAGGAAGACTGTGTGTCAATGGCATGAGCTACCATGGCCGGGATGGTCTGAATTCCAACAGTGCCATCATTACCACGGTAACTCCGGAAGATTTCCCGGAGGCCGGACCCCTTGGTGGAGTAGCCTTCCAGAGAATCTATGAGGAAAAGGCTTATGAAGCGGCAGCCGGGAAGATTCCCATCCAGCTGCTGGAGGATTTTTTAAGAGACCGGCCATCGGTCAGTCTGGGAGACATAAAGCCCTGTATTAAGGGTGATTATGGACTGGCGAACTTGAGACCGGTCCTGCCCGGTTTCATATGCCAGTCTCTCAAGGAAGGGATGGAGGCCTTCGCTAGAAGGATCCATGGCTTTGACAGGCCTGATACTCTTCTGGATGGCGTGGAGACCAGGACTTCCTCCCCTTTGCGGATAGAAAGAGGCAGGACCCTGGAAGCCAGTGCGGCCGGCCTTTATCCCTGTGGGGAAGGAGCCGGCTATGCCGGAGGCATCACTTCAGCAGCCATGGATGGTATCCGGGTGGCGGAGGCAGTGGCCGCAAAGATCCTGGGGACAGACCAGTCCCGGGATTAGCAGCCGGCGGGGAAAAAGATTTGCCCTATGCAGGCCAATCTGTTATACTAAATCTGTTTTTGAAAGACAAGATGAAGGTTATAAATCAGAGGAGAATTATACTATGAATAATGAAGATATCGATAGAATCAATACCTTGTATCACAAGATGAAGGCGGTGGGCCTGACTCCGGAAGAGGAGGAAGAGCAGAAGCGGCTTAGAAAGGAATATATTGCCAACATCCGGGCTAACCTGCGGGGATCTCTCAATAATATTTCCATCCAGGAAGAGGACGGATCTATCACAGACCTGGGGGAGAAGTACGGTGACAAGGCGGGCAAGAATTAGATGACCATTGCCCAGGAGAAAAAAGAACTGAGAAAGCGGATGCTTGCCCTCCGGGATAGTCTGTCGATGGACCAGGTGGAGGCTGCTTCCAAGGCCTGCCTGCAGAAGATTCTTGATCTTCCGGTCTTTCAGGAGGAGGAATGGATCTATCTTTACCTGTCCTTTCGCAAGGAGATGGACACCCTGTCCATGCTTGGGGCCATTCAGGCCGCGGGAAAGAAGCTGGCAGTGCCAAGGATAGAAGGCAGGGACATGCATTTTTACCAGATTAAGTCCCTGGAGGATTGTCAGCCGGGGACCATGGGGATCTTAGAGCCCCAGCCGGGACCAGATCCTGAGGATAAGAGGATAACCAGGCCCGGCCTTATGCTGATGCCCGGTCTGGCCTTTGACAGGGATCTTCACCGGCTGGGTTTTGGAGGCGGGTTTTATGACGCCTACCTGGCCCGGCATAGTGATCTTAAGACGGCAGCAATCTGTTATGACTTCCAGATAGTAGACCATGTGCCCCACGAAAACCATGACCTGTGTCCTCAGATGTTAATCAGCGACCAGCGCCTGCTTGAGCCCTGACAGATTGAGATCGATGGGTGCGGTGGCCTGCGGCCGGACTTATCCCTATAAGAAACAGATACAATTTATTATACGTACATAAAAAGGAACCTGCCTTCGGACTTTGAGGCAGGTTCCTTTTAAATTGCTCTTAAAACAAAAGTCTTGCTACTTCCGGCATATACATTATAGCTGATCCGGTCATAGCTTTAATTTGCCCAGGATACTTTTCATCCGGCAGTTTCCAGGAGAAAGATAGTGGTCGGAGGCTACAGAGTCATCTGGATCTTTTCATCCGGCAGCTCCCGGGAGGAAGATATTGGGCGGAGACTGGGAAGCCTTCAGGAAGTATTAATCCGGCAGCGGTTCCTGGGGGGAAGGCTGGGTGTATATGATCAGAATATGGTGGATGATCTCGTGGAGATGGGGCAGATAGTCCTGCATGGTGGTGGGTTCCTCAAAAAGGATACAGCTGTAGCAAGTAGAGCCTACCAGCTCCACAATGGAGAAAAGCATCTGCTCCGGATGGAGACACTGAATCTGGCTTTTGGCCATCAGTTCTTTAAAGTACTCATAGAACTTCATGCTTTCTTCCGGCACAGGTGCATTGATGGCATTCTTGAAGATACCCCAGGAAAGATTCTTGCTGATAAACTGAAGCAGGCCCTTGTCATGCTCCAGAATATCTATGATGTAATCAAGGACAAAGAGAAGCTGGTTTTCAAAACCATCCACCGGGTTTTGCATGAGGGCCTGGTGGGCCCTGAGAAAAAGCTGGCTGGTCTTGTGGGAGATCAGCTTGTCCCTCAGATCATATTTATCCTTGAAATAGAGGTAGAAGGTACCCTTAGCCAGGCCGGCATTTTTGACAATGTCTGAGATGGTGGTCTTGGCAAAGCCTTTTTCCCGGAATAGATCAAAAGAAGTTTGAAATATAGCGCTTTGTTTTAACTTTTTTTTGGTATCAATCTTCCCCATGATGAATGTTTCCTTCTGTTAGTTCATTTCTTTAAATATCAGATATTTTTAATGAGCTTCAACTGGCCGGGAACCAATTATAGAAAGCTTTTCCATGATTTAATCTACTCCTGCCTTCTTCGGGCATATAGAAATTCCTTAATCATTATCTAGTAAAAAAGAACAAATGTCAATTAGAAAATGACTAAAATTCATTTTTGCTGAATTCAAGTAAAATTAACTATTGACCAATAGTCATTTTTGATTATAATTAGAATGGTAGGTAGAAAACAAGTTTAATAACTATAGCTACCTCGTTAGATTAGTAAAGAGGAGGAATTGCTTGTGGACAGGTTGGGCCATTTTATTGCCAAACATAAAGTTATGATTCTGATTATCGGTTTTGCACTGCTGATCCCTTCGGTAATCGGAACTGTGGCAACGAGAGTTAATTATGACCTGCTCAGTTATCTGCCCAAATCTTTGGAGACAGTGAACGGTCAGGATATTATGGTGGATCAGTTTGGTATGGGAGCCTTCTCCATGATTGTGGTAAAGGACATGGAGTTGAAGGATGTTGCCAAACTGGAAAAGGAGATTGAGGAGCTTGATCATGTGGAGGATGTTCTCTGGTACGATGATGTGGTCGACCTGGACATGCCGGTCAGCATGATTCCGAAAAAAATCAGAAAGGCTTTTTTCCAGGATGACGCGACCTTGATGATCGCTCTCATCGATGACACTACTTCTTCGGGCGCGGCTATGAATTGTGTGGCCGAGATGAGGAAGGTGGTCAATAAAAACTGTTTTATCAGCGGTATGAGCGGTGTAGTTAATGATATCAAGGATATCGCCCTGGAAGAGCTGCCGGTTTACGTAGTCATTGCCGCGACCTTGTCCCTCATTGTCCTGGAACTGGCCATGGATTCGCTGCTGGTTCCTGTCTTTTTCCTGATGGGTATCGGCATGGCCATTCTTTATAATCTGGGAACCAATATTTTCCTTGGGGAGGTCTCCTATATCACCAAGGCCCTTACGGCTGTCCTGCAGCTGGGAGTGACTATGGATTACTCTATCTTTCTCCTCCACAGTTTTGAGGAGTTCCAGGAAGAATATGACGATAAAACGGAGGCCATGGGCCATGCCATCACGGCTACCTTCCGGTCTATCGTGGGAAGTTCGGTTACTACCTTAGCCGGTTTTGCGGCCCTGTGCTTCATGACCTTTGCCCTGGGCCGGGACCTGGGTATCGTTATGGCCAAGGGTGTCGTTTTCGGTGTAATAACCTGTGTGACCATCCTGCCTTCCATGATCCTGGTTTTTGATAAGGCCATTGAGAAAACAAAACACAGACCCATCCTTCAGAGCAAGGGCAGGCTGTCCGGTTTTATTATCCGCCATCACTGGATCTGGATTATCGCTTTCCTGATCCTTCTTTATCCGGCCATGTATGGCAACGGCCATGTGAGTGTCTACTATAATATCGCCCATTCCCTGCCGGCTGACCTGGACTGTAATGTGGCCACAGACCAGCTGGAGGAAATCTTCCATATGAACACCGTCCATATGGTCATGATGGATAAAAACATTGATTCCAAGAAGAAGAGGGCCATGTCAGAAGAGATTGAGGATGTGGATGGAGTGAAATGGTGTATCAGCCTGAGTTCCTTCTTTGGCCCCATGATTCCTGACTCCATGATTCCTTCTAAATTTAAGGATATGCTGCAGTCAGACCAGTATGAACTGGCCTTTGTTGGATCTGAATACGGAGCGGCGACCCCGGAGGTCAATAAGCAGGTAGGCAGGATCCAGGAGATTAGCAAAAATTATGATTCCAGTTCCATGGTGATCGGCGAGGCGCCCATGATGAAGGACCTGGAGGACGTAACCAATATCGATATCAGAAGAGTTAATATAGCTTCTGCTTTGGCGATATTTATTATCATTATGTTCGTATTCCGTTCTGTTTCTTTACCTGTTATACTAGTGGCAGTAATAGAATTTGCCATCGCGGTGAATATGGCGGTTCCATTCTATCAGGGAGAGAGCCTTCCCTTTGTGGCCAGTATTGTCATCGGTACCATTCAGCTGGGAGCCACTGTGGATTACGCTATCGTATTTACCACCAGGTATATCAGGGAAAGGATAGGCGGCCATGATAAATATGAGGCTGTAAGGGTATCCCATGATACCAATCTCTTATCAATTTTTATCTCGGCCATGAGCCTTTTTGCGGCTACCTTTGGTGTGGCATTTTACTCCAGAGTAGATATGATTGGAGCGATCTGTACCCTGCTGGCAAGAGGAGCGGTGCTGAGTATGATTATAGTACTGACCCTGCTGCCGGCCTTGATCCTGCTATTTGATAAGGTTATCTGCAAGACCACTAAGGGTATGGGCAAGCTGGCAAATTAATTAGAGATTAAAAAAGTATAAATATCTGGCCTGCGAAAACAGACCATAGAGAGTATGGGAGGTTTATTTATGAGGAACAATAGATTTGTCAGATTGGCATCGAAAACATGTGCCCTGATGATGAGTGTGATCATGGCTGCCGGGACAGTAGCGGCTCCTGTGACAGCAAAGAAGAAATCTAGCATTACGGATGATAAGACAGAAACGGTCTATGTCAATGCGGATGCTGATGGCGAAGTGGAAAAAGTCACTGTAAGTAACTGGCTGAGGAATTCTGAGGGCACTGACCAGCTGGATGATTATACTATCCTAAGTGATGTAAAGAATGTCAAGGGAGATGAAGATTACACTAAGAATGAGGATGGGACCATCACCTGGAACAGCGGCGGCAAGGATATCTATTATCAGGGAGAGACCAGCCAGAACCTGCCGGTTACCGTGAAAATATCCTATTTTCTTGATGGGAAGAAAATGTCTGCCAAGGAGATCGCAGGCAAGAGCGGTCCGGTAAAGATCCGTTTTGATTACAGCAACAATTCCTACGAGCGGATTAAGGTTAAAGACAAGGAATATACCATCAATACTCCTTTTACTGCCGTGACAGCCATCATTATGGATTCGGATTATTTTGATAATATAAAAGTGGAGAACGGAAAAGTCATCAATGACGGACTTAGGAACATTGTAGTCGGTATGGCCATGCCTGGTCTGGAGGACAGTCTCAAGCTGTCCAGTGTTGATATGTTGAAGGACATTGACATTCCCAGCTATGTGGAGGTCACAGCCGACGCTACTGATTTTCAGCTGTCCATGACAGCAACGGCCATCAGTAATGGAATACTTGATGAGTTTGACACAACGAATCTCAATGATGTGGATGATCTTAAGGACGGTATTGATGAACTTGTGGATGCATCCACTAAGTTGGTAGACGGCAGCGGTGAGCTTTCCGAGGGTGTCCAGACCCTGGCTGATTCCTTTGATGAGTATTCCAATGGGATTGATAAGGCTACAGAAGGAAGTGCTGAGCTGTCAAAGGGCCTTAAGAAGCTGGACAAAAACTCTGTGAAGCTGGAAGAGGGAGCAGACACGCTTAAGGAAAGTCTGAAAACCCTGAAGAAAGGTACGAAAGAACTGAATAGCGGCATCAGTGAATACACAGGCGGTATGGATACCCTTGATAAGGGAATCAGTAGTGCCGTAAAGGGGTCAGATACCCTTCTTGAAGGAGCAAAAACCCTGGAGAAAGGTGTAGCCAGCTATACAGAGAGCGAGGCTGAGATTTATGCTAAACTGGCCAAGCTCAATGAATCTGTAGCTGCTATGGCCGGAAAGCTTCCGGATCCTGAGGATTACACTGCCCTGGTAACTGCCCTGACCAACCTTAACAATCATGCCAGCCAGTTAACGGATGCCCAGGCTGGTTTTAAAAATTCTGTCGACAGCCTGGTAAGCTTTGCAAAAGCAGTACAAGACCTGGGCGGCAGTCTCCAAGAGACGGCCGGCAAAGGGGCCATAGTGCAGGCCAAGCTCAAGAGTGTGGCGGAAGCTGCGGCAAAAGAAGCAGCAGTGAAGGCATCAGTGGATGCAGCTAATGGCAAAATTGCTGAGGCAAATTCAGCCATGAAGGACAACACGGATAATGCCAATGGCCAGCTGAAAGCCGTCAAAGACGAATATGCAGGAAATATAGGTAATGTGAAACAGGCTGCTAAGGACGCAGCCAAGACTGCTGCCGATGCTGCGGCCCAGGAAGCTGTTAGTAAGGTCAATGACGAGATTAAGGAAAAAGCAGTCAGCGCGGCATCGTCGGCTGCAGTGGATCCGGCAAAGGCAGCAGCTAAGAAAGCTGCAGAAGATGCAGTAGCAGATGTTGAGAAGAAGGCAGAGGAAGCAGCTTCTGACGCTGCAAAAAGTGCTTTAAGTAGGAAAATAGATGATGTCATGGGTATACTTGGGGACAATGTCGGTGATGATGTCAAGGACAAGGTCAGATCTAAATTGCAGGAGTCAATTTCTGTAGATATCGATACTCCTGAAGTCAGCATCGGCGATGTATCTGTCTCTGTCTCCAAAGAAGATATTAAGATAGACTCAATAGGCAACGTATCCGCTTCTGTGGATGAAAGTAAGATTGATGCAGCCGCTGGTGATGTGCTTGAGACTCAGGATGTTACCTATAATAATCTTGATGAAGTAAAAGCTGAAGATTTCGATAGCCTTACTGTCACACTGGATGACGAAGCTTTAGAGGCATCAGGAATCACTGATTTCCAGACTTCCCTTGGAAACACATTGAAAAAGATGTCTGAGCTGCCCTCCGTGGATGAGGAATCCCTTGCAGGGCTTAATGATATGGCCCAGGCTCTGAATACTCTGCAGAACGACCTGTTAACCTTGAAAGAAGCCTCTTCGGGACTGACTGCTTCCATGGATTCTTTAAAGAGCGCCAAAGGCAATTTTGAGCTTCTGGCCAAGAGCCTGGATACCCTGACAGTTTATATGGATAAGCTTACCGCCAATAATAAGAAGCTGAAGAAGGGTGTTTCTGAGGCAGTTTCCGGTATGGATACCTTAAATAAGGGCCTTAAGACGATCCAGGCCGGGTCATCCAAGCTTGTCAACAGCGGAGATAAACTGGAAGAAGGTTCAACGACCCTTGATGCCGGTGCTCAGAAGCTGGTAGAGGGTTCCCAAACCCTGTCTGTCGGCCTGATTCAGTTTGGAAATGGTGTTGAAGAAGCCTCTAAGGGCGGTAAAGAGCTGAGAGAAGGCATGGAGCGGATCCAGGCAGCCACAGGTCAGGTAGATGAAGGTATTGGTAAGCTTAATGAAGGTGCCGGGGAACTGGCGGAAGGTATGCAGGAATTCGATGAGGAAGGTATACAGGAGCTGGCAGACGAGATGGATGACGATCTCGTGGATGTGGCCAACCGCATAAGAGCCATCAAAAAGGCGGATAAAAACTACAACAGCTACAGTGGTAAGGCTAAAAAAGCCAAGAGCAGTGTCAAGTTTATTATCGAGACCGAAGAGGTAGGTGGAGACGAAGATTAATCCCCTCATAAATAGACATTAGCCTTAATATTTTATTTGAAAATGCTGTGACGGTCTGATATAATTAATAAAGCTTAATACTATAAAAACTTTACTAACCATTTCACAAAGGGGCATGCCACCTGAAATTATGCTGGGGCCACAGTTTTGGGCAGATATTACTACCTGGAGCTGGTATTTGGTATTGGGCAGATTGCAGGCTTTCAGCATATATTTACCGGCATGAGAAAGGATTTACAATGTATTTAGAAATTGAAAAAGTCATTGGTCGTGAAATCGTAGATTCCAGAGGTAATCCTACTGTTGAGGCTGAGGTTTATCTGGTAGACGGAACCATGGGAAGAGGAACAGCTCCCTCCGGTGCTTCCACAGGTGAATTTGAGGCTCTCGAGCTTCGTGACGGCGACAAGGGTCGCTATGGCGGCAAGGGCGTTTTAAAGGCAGTTGAGAACATCAACACCACTATCAATGATGCTCTCGTTGGAATGAACGCATTTGACACTTATGCAGTAGACAAGGCTATGATCGACGCTGACGGAACAGAGGGCAAGAACAAGTTAGGCGCTAACGCTATCCTGGCTGTATCCATCGCAGCAGCAAGAGCAGCTTCCAACTACCTTGAGATCCCGCTGTATCGTTTCCTTGGCGGTGCTAATGCTAATGTACTTCCTGTTCCGATGATGAACATCTTAAATGGTGGCGCTCATGCTACTAACACTGTTGACACACAGGAATTCATGATCATGCC